>CANUCM010000039.1 GCA_947856675.1 uncultured Clostridia bacterium
CTTCGTACCTATCAGCCCAAAAAGCGCCAGCGCAGCAAAGAGCACGGCTTTATGAAAAGGATGAGAACGCGCAACGGCAGAAAGGTCCTGGCCCGCCGCCGTGCCAAGGGCAGAGTCCGCCTGACCCACTGATTCTCACGCTTTAAGACCGCTGTCCCGGCGGTCTTATATTTTACCGAAGCGGGAGTGACCCCCATGCTTCAGCATACCATTTCGCTTAATCAGAACAGCCGCTTTCGCGCCCTGTATGCGCGCGGCCGGCACAGTGCCGGCGGCCGGCTGGCCGTGTACGCCATGAAAAATCGCCTCAAAGACACCAGCCGCATGGGCATTACCGTTTCCAGCAAGCTGGGCGGTGCGGTGACGCGTAACCGGATCCGGCGCAGGCTTCGCGAATGCTACCGGCTTTTTGAAGAGCACACCGTTCCCGGCTGGGACATTGTCATTGTCGCGCGCCACGGCGCCGCGGCTTCGGACTTTGCCGGCCTTTCGCGGGAGCTGCGCGCGCACTTTAAAAAGCTGGGTCTTGTCAAGGGGGCGGAGGCCGATGTGTAAGTCGCTGGTTTTGCGGCTGATAGACCTGTACCAGCGGCGCCTGTCGGGCCTCAAACGGCAGCCCTGCTGCCGCTTTGTCCCCACCTGCTCCCAATACGCCCGGGAAGCCATTGTGCGGTATGGCGTTCTTTGCGGCGGGGGGCTTGCGCTGTGGCGCATTTTGCGCTGCAACCCCTTTTGCAAGGGCGGGTACGATCCCGTTCCCGCCACGCTTCGTCCCATTTTCAGACGGCGGCACAGGCCGCCGCGCAAAGGAGAATAGTCACTCATGCTGAGTATCATTGCCACGCCGTTCGGCTATGTCATGCGCTTTATTTACGAGCTGGTCGGCAATTACGGCCTGAGCATATTTCTGTTTGCCCTTTTGGCGAAGATCATTTTGCTGCCGCTCAACATCAAGAGCAAACGCAGCATGATCGACATGCAGCGGCTTCAGCCCAAAATGGTAGAGCTGCAGAAAAAATACGGCAAGGACCGGCAGAAATACGCCGAAAAGGTGCAGGAGCTGTACGACAACGAAGGGGTTTCGATGTCGGCGGGCTGCCTGCCCCAGCTCATCACGCTGCCCATCATGCTGGGCCTTTACTATGTAATTTCCCAACCGCTGACCTACTTTATGCAGCTGACGGCCGATGAAATCACCGCGATTGCCGACGCACTGGGGCACACCATGTCGGGCGGCTACACGGCGGAAATCACGCTGGCCGGCCTGATGCACCAGAACTTTGACGCCATCGCCGGCATTTCGGACAAAATCATGCAGGTGGATTTCAACTTCCTGGGCATCAACCTGGCTGCGACCCCGAGCTTTTCCCAGTTTAACGCCATGTGGTTCATCCCCATTTTGTCGGGCCTGACCGCCTTTTTGTACAGCTTTGTCAGCCAGAAGCTCAACCGCAGGGTTTCGGGCGGGGTGCAGAGCCAGCAGACCCAGTCGATGAACGGCATGATGTACATTCTGATGCCGGCCATGTCGGTGTATTTCGGCTTTATCCTGCCGGCCGGCCTCGGCGTGTACTGGATTTCGAACAACCTTCTGATGATAGCGCAGGAGTACATTCTGACCGGGCTTTTGCTCAAAAAGGTCTCCGGCGCGGATGAACACTAGAAAGAGGTGAAACGCATTGCTTAAAACCATTGAGGCCCGCGGCGACAGCATTGACGAGGCCATCCGGGCGGCTCTTGAGGAGCTGGGCGCCGAACGCGATGACGTTTCGGTCGAGGTTGTGCAAAAGCCCAAGTCGGGGTTTTTGGGTATCGGCCGCGAGCCGGCCATTGTGCGCGTTTCGGTGGAGGCATCGCCCGCCGCGGCCGCGCGGGAGTTTCTGGCCGGGCTTTTGGAGCGCTTCGGCACGCCGGCGCACATTGAAACAGTGACCGACGACGCACAGCGCACCATCCACATCGAGCTTTCGGGCGACAACATGGGGGCCGTCATCGGCCGCCGCGGCGACACGCTCGACGCGATACAGTACCTGACCTCCATCGTGGCCAACCGCGAGGAGGAAGAGCGCTGGCGCATCACGGTCGACACCGAGAACTACCGCGCCAAGCGCGAGAGCGCGCTGCAGGCGCTGGCCGCCAAGACGGCGGCCAAGGCGCTGCGCTACAAAAAGCCGGTCGCGCTGGAGCCCATGAACCCGCACGAGCGCCGCATCATCCACTCGGCGCTGCAGGACACCGAGGGCGTCACCACCTACTCGACGGGCAGCGAGCCCAACCGCCGTGTCATTGTTTCGCCGGCGGGCATGGAAAAAAAGGCCCCGTCCCAGGGCGCGCGCCCGCGCCGCCGCGGCTCGTCCCGCGGCTGAAAAAGCAAAAAACCCCGCTTTGGATGTTTTTCCAAAGCGGGGTTTTTTTGTTCAGCACAGGCTGATTTTGACGGTTTTGCCCATGCGTTCAAGGGCCTGCGCCAGTGTTTTGAGGTGCTCGTTTTTGCGTGAAAAGCCGATGTCCAGGCCGGTGTGCGCGCCGTTGACCGCCTGGCCGAAAAAGATGTTGACGTCGCTTGCCTGTTCAAAGAGCATGACGGCCAGCTGAGACACGCCGTCGCGGCCCTTGTGAAGCCGGGGGGAATCCTGGCAGTTTTCGGCAAAGCGCGGGGCGAGGCCGGCCAGCTGCTCGAGGGTGATGACGCCCTCGGTGACAAGGTCCGCGCCCTCGAGCGCGGCGCAGGCGGGCACGCCGTTTTCCGCCGTGTCCTGCAGCGGGACAAGGGGCTTGTTCAGCCAGCGCGACACCATCTGGGCGGTCGAGCCGCCGCACACGACGTGGCGGCCCTCCTTGCCGAAGAAAATGCGGCAGATGCGCTCGTCGTCCTCGCGCCGGGCCGGCGGGCCTATCATGAGGTTGACCGCCTCGCGCCGCCTGAGCGCAAAGGCCATGGCGGTGATGTCGTCGTCGGGGCTGTCGAGGCACAGCGCGCAGCAGGCCGCGACCAGCTCGGCGGCCGCGCGCTGCGGCGTCGTGCCGGCGGCGCACAGCCGTTCGAGAAACGCGGCGACCTCCCGGCGCGGCCAGCCGCCGGGCTGCAGCTTGCCGATGCCGGCGTTTGTGACGCCGTCGCTCATAAAGACCAGCATGTCGTCTTCCTGCAGGGAAAGCGTGCTTTCGTGAATCTCTTTTTCGCCGATAAAATGCACCTGGGTGCCGTAGGAAACGGCCTTTCCGCCGCGCAGCAAAATGGCGTGGGGGTTGTCGAACTGCACAAGGTGCGCCAGGCGGCCCTCGGTCTGCAAAACGGTGAAGGTCGAATAGGCCAGGCGGCGCTCGCGGCAGACGGGCAGTGTGGTGGCCACCGTTTCGATGCACTCGTCAACGGGCAGGCGGCGCGACATGAGGGTGGACAAAATGCCGGCGGTCAGCGTGGAGAGGATGTTGGCCTTGACGCCGCTGCCCAGGCCGTCGGACAGCACGGCGGTCAGGCGGCC
>CANUCM010000040.1 GCA_947856675.1 uncultured Clostridia bacterium
TAGTTGGGTTCCAGCGCCAGCACAAAGGACGGCAGCCCGATGGTGACGGCCGACAGCAGCGAAAGCTGCAGCGGCTGGAACGGATACGCCAGCGGCAGGCAGAGCGATACCAGGCTGAGCAGCAGCGAAAAGATATTTTTGACCAGAAACAGCGAGGCCGAGCGCTGGATGTTGTTGATGACGCGGCGGCCTTCGTCTACGACGGCGGGCAATGCGGCAAAGTCGGAATCCAGCAGCACCAGTTGCGCGACCTGGCTGGCCGCCTGCGCGCCGGACGCCATGGCGATGCCGCAGTCGGCGTCCTTGAGGGCCAGCACGTCGTTGACGCCGTCGCCGGTCATGGCCACCGTGTGCCCCTGCTGCTGCAACACATGGATGAGTTTGCGCTTTTGCTCCGGCGTGACGCGCCCAAACACCGCGCAGCGCTGCGCGGCCTGCGCCAGCTCTGCATCGCTTTGCAGCGCGGCGGCGTCGGCCCAGCGGTCCGCCCCGGCGATGCCGGCCTGCGCCGCCACATGGCTGACGGCGCGCGGGTCGTCGCCCGAGATGACCTTGACCGTCACCCCCTGCCCGGCAAAGTAGGCGAAAGTTTCGGGCGCGGTGGCGCGGATGCGGTTTTGCAGCGGCAGCAGCGCCAGAAAGGTCAGCCGCGCCGGGTCCAGCGGCTGCGGCGGGTCGGGCAGCGCGCCGTCATACTTTGCCAGCAGCAGCACGCGGCGCCCCTCGGCCAGCAGCGGGTCCAGGCGGGCCCGGAACTCGGCCTTGCGCGCCCCGGCCAGCACGTCGGGCGCGCCGACGACATAGCTGCCCTGCGCGCCAAAGGTCTTGGCGCTGTATTTGTAGGCCGTGTTAAAGGGGATCTGCGCCGTGACCGGCCATGCCCCCGCGCCCTGCCCAAAACGCGCGGCCAGCGCGCGGGCGGTGTCGTTCTCGGGCCGTTCGGGGGCGTAAAAGCTGCGCAAAATCTCAGCCAGCGGCGCGCCCTGTTGCAGCGGCACCGGTTCGTCGGCGGCCATCGCGCTCTCGGTGATGGTGCCGGTCTTGTCGACGCAGAGCACGTCGACGCGGGCCAGCGTCTCGATACAGTTCATATCCTGCGCCAGGACGCGGCGCTGCGCCAGGCGGATCATGCCGACGGCCAGCGCGACGCTGGTGAGCAGATAGAGCCCTTCGGGGATCATGCCGACGAGCGCCGCCACCGTGCTTTCCACCGAGGAACGGGTGTCCAGCACCAGCGCCCAGCGGTGTTTGACGAACAGCGCCACCCCGACCGGGATCAGCCCCAGGCCGATGGCCTTGATGAGCTTGTCGAGCGAGCGCATCATCTCGCCCTTGGCGACCTTGTGCCCGTCGGCCTGCGCCTCAGCGGTCAGGCGGCTGGCATAGCTTTCGTCGCCCACATGGGTCAGGCGGGCTGTGCAGCGCCCGGCAATGACAAAACTGCCCGAGCGCAGCGCCCCGCCCGGGGCCTTGGGCACAGCGCGCGCCTCGCCGGTGATGAGGGACTCATTGACCTGGGCGCTGCCTTCCAGCACGACGCCGTCGGCCACGATCTGGTCGCCGGCGGCAAACTCCACGACGTCGTCCTGCACGAGCTCTTCCGAGAAGCACGCGCCCCAGGCGCCGCCGCGCAGGCAGCGCACTTTGCGGGCCGCGACCAGCGTCAGCGCGTCGATGGTCTTTTTGGCGCGCAGCTGCTGCGCGATGCCGATGACCGTGTTGCAGAAAACGACGCCGAGGAAGCCCATGTTGAGCCACGACCCCACCGAGGCCAGCATGAGCGCCAGGACGACGAAGACGCCGTTAAAGTAGGTGCACAGGTTGTCCCGCACGATCTGCCCCACCGTCTTGGTCGAGGACTTGGGCGGGCGGTTGACTTTGCCCTGCTGGCGGCGCTGTTCGACCTCGGCAGGCGAAAGCCCTGTAAAGGTAGCCATAGTGCGCGCTCCTTTCGTTGCGATACGGGAAGTATAGCAGACGAATATGAACAAATATACCGCCGGGGTACAAAAAACGCACGCCGCGCCGGGGCGCGGTGTGCGTGACTGTGTATGGCTGCGGGCTGCCGCTTACACTTCCTGCAGTTCGCCGCGGGAGCTGGCTTTGAGGTAGGCGTAGATAAAGCCGTCCAGGTCGCCGTCCATGACGGCCTGCACGTTGCCGCTCTCAAAGTTGGTGCGGTGGTCCTTGACAAGGGTGTAGGGCATGAAGACGTACGAGCGGATCTGGCTGCCCCATTCGATGGCCTTCTGCACGCCCTTGATGTCGGAGATCTTGTCAAGGTGCTCGCGCTCTTTGATTTCGACCAGCTTGCTTTTGAGCATGCGCATGGCAACCTCGCGGTTCTGGTGCTGCGAGCGTTCGTTCTGGCAGGCGACGATGATGCCCGTGGGGATATGGGTGATGCGGATGGCCGATTCGGTCTTGTTGACGTGCTGGCCGCCCGCGCCGCCCGAGCGGTAGGTATCAACCTTGAGGTCCTCGGGGTTGATTTCGACGTCGAGGTCGTCGTTGATTTCGGGCACGACCTCAATGGCCGAAAAGCTCGTGTGGCGGCGGCCCGAGGCGTCAAAGGGCGACACGCGCACCAGCCGGTGCACGCCGGCCTCGCTTTTGAGGTAGCCAAAGACGTTTTCGCCCTCGATGAGCAGGTCGGCGCTTTTGATGCCGGCCTCTTCGCCGTCGATGAGGTCGAGGATTTTGTATTTAAAGCCGCGGTTGTCGGCCCAGTGGGTGTACATGCGCAGAAGCATCTGCGCCCAGTCCTGCGCCTCGGTGCCGCCGGCGCCGGCGTGCAGCGACAAAATGGCGTTGTTTTTGTCGTACTCGCCCGTCAAAAGGGTCTGCAGCGTCTGGTTTTCCAGCTCGGTGCAGAAGGCCTTGAAATCGCGCTCGATTTCGGGCAGCTGGCTTTCGTCGCCCATTTCCTCGGCCATTTCGACGAGGGTCAGCGTGTCGTCATACAAAGAGGCCAGCTTTTCATAGCGCGCGGCCTTGCCCTGCAGCTGCTTGATGCGCTGCAAAACGCGCTGGCTGCTCTCCGGGTCGTCCCAGAAATCGGGCGCCGCGGTCTTTTTTTCCAGCTCGGCGGCCTCCGCAAGCCCGCGGTCAAGGTCGAGCGCCGCGCGCAGCTCCAGAAGCTGCGGGCGCATGCCGACCAGCTTGTTTTTGATTTCGTCATATTGAATCATGGCACAAAGCTCCGTTCCCTAAGGTTATCCTATACATTATACAGGAAAAACCCCCTTTCGTAAAGGGGGCGGCTTGCGCGAAAACGCGCGGCGGGGTATACTGAAAAAGGCAAAAGAGGCGCGCTGCGCAGACAGGAGAATGAAAATGCCGCAAAAAGAAGAAAACCCTCAGTTTCTCGAGTGCGAAAGCCGGCTCATTTACGGGCTGCTCATGGCAGCGGGCGGGCTTTTGGGCGCTTTTACCTACCTTCGGCGGGGCGGAGTGTTCTGCAACGCGCAGACGGGCAATTTCGTGCTGTTGTCCATGGCGCTGGGCGGCGGGCGCTTTTCCGAGGCCGCGTATTATTTTATCCCCATCACGGCCTACATGCTGGGCGCCTTTGCCTCGGAGCTTCTGTTTGAATACCGCATGAACCGGCAGCGCACGCTGCGCTGGGAAACGCTGCTGGTTTTGTTTGAGGTGGCCGTCGTTTTCGCGCTGGGCTTTGTGCCCGATTCGGCGCCCTATCAGATTTCGCAGGTGGCCATCAATTTTATCTGCTCGATGCAGTACAACACTTTCCGGCAGATGCGCGGCGTGCCCATGGCCACCACGTTCTGCACAAACCACATCCGCCAGGTGGGCCTGAGCCTTGCGCGGCTTGTGAACACCGGGCGCGGCGGCGCCCGGCGCATCGGGGTGCACCTTTACATGCTGTGCGCCTTTGTCGCGGGCGGCGCGGCGGGCACCGTTTTGTGCACGCTCGCAGGCGGAAAAGCCATATGGGGCGCGGGCGCTTTGCTGCT
>CANUCM010000041.1 GCA_947856675.1 uncultured Clostridia bacterium
GAAAAGCAAAAGTTTAAAACGGCCGCAGAAGACGTTTGCAGCGACTTTACCCGTGCCGAACGCATCCTGGCGTTCAACAGCCCGCTGATGCAGTTTTGCATGTATGTCGTCATGGTGTGCGTGCTCACGTTCGGGTCTTATCTTGTGATTTCGACGCGCGGGCTCACGCTGGATGTCGGGCAGATGGCGGCGCTTTTGACATACAACTTCCAGATCCTCACCAGCCTGATGATGCTTTCGATGGTGTTCGTCATGATCACCATGGCCACCGAGTCGGCACAGCGTATTGTGGAGGTGCTTTCCGAGCAAAGCAGCATCGAAAGCCCGGCCGACGCGCGCCATGAGGTCAGCGACGGGTCGGTGGATTTTGAAAATGTCAGCTTCAGCTATGCGGGCAACAAGGATAAGCCGGCGCTTTCAAACATCAATCTGCACATCCGTTCCGGAGAGGTCATCGGAATTATCGGGAGCACGGGTTCTTCAAAGACCACGCTGGTGCAGCTCATCCCCCGGCTGTACGATACAACGGCCGGCACGGTGCGTGTCGGCGGGGTGGACGTGCGGCAGTATGATTTGCAGAGCCTGCGCGATCAGGTGGCTGTGGTGTTGCAGAAAAACGTGCTGTTTTCCGGCACGGTGCGTGAAAACCTGCGTTGGGGCAACAAGGATGCGACCGATGAGGAAATGCGTCAGGCGTGCATTCTGGCGCAGGCCGATGAGTTTGTCAGCGCTTTTCCCAAAGGCTATGACAGCTATATTGAACAGGGCGGAACCAACGTCTCGGGCGGGCAGAAGCAGCGTCTGTGCATTGCCCGCGCGCTGCTGAAAAAGCCGAAGATCCTGATTCTGGACGACTCGACGAGCGCGGTGGACACCAAAACCGATGCGCTGATCCGCCAGGGGCTTCGCAGGTACATCCCCGAAACGACCAAAATTATCATCGCACAGCGCGTGGCGTCGGTGCAGGACGCCGACCGTATCATCGTGATGGACGGCGGGGCCATCGAAGCGATTGGAACCCATGAGGAGCTGCTGAAGAGCAGTGAAATTTATCGCGAAGTGTATGAATCTCAAAACAAGGCAGGTGGCAGCAATGTCGGGGAATAATAAGATCCGGGCGCCCAGAGGCGTGATGGGACGGCTTGTGCGCACACTGTTTTCGTTTTACCCGGTGCTGCTGCCGGTGGCCATTGTGTGCATTGCGCTGAACGGGCTGGTCAGCAGCATTCCCGCGGTGTTCATGCAGAATGTCATTGCGGTCATAGAGGATTTCTGGCAGAGCGGAGACTGGGCGGCGGCCCGGCCGCAGATTGTCCGGATCGTGTCGCTGCTTGTGGTGTTTTACGGCATCAGCCTGGCAGCCGGCGTGGCATACAACCAGATGATGGCCATTATTACGCAGGGGTCGCTGGCCAAGCTGCGTGAAAAAATGTTCAACGGCATGCAGCGCCTGCCCATCAAATATTTTGACACCCACAACCACGGCGACGTCATGAGCTACTATACAAACGATATTGACGCGCTGCGGCAGATGATTTCGCAGAGCATACCGCAGCTTTTGCTGTCGGGCATTATGGTGACGACCGTGCTGTGCATCATGCTGTATTACAGCCTGTGGATGACGCTGATTGTCATCGCGGGCGTTTTGGTCATGACCCGCGTGGTCAAAAAAATCGGCGGCGGTTCGGCGCGCTACTTTATCCGCCAGCAGCAGGCGCTGGCGCAGACCGAGGGCTTTGTCGAGGAAATGATGAACGGCCAGAAGGTCGTCAAGGTCTTCTGCCATGAGAGCGAGAGCCAGGCCGACTTTGACGCCATCAATGACGCGCTGTTTTCCGATTCATTCAAGGCGCACCGGTTTGCCAACATGCTCATGCCCATTCTGAACAACATCGGCTATGTGCTGTATGTTGTGGTGGCGCTGGCGGGCGGCGCGTTTCTGCTCGGCGGCGTGCCCAATGCAAGCCTTTCCGGGCTGGGATTCAGCATCAGCATTGTCGTGCCCTTCCTCAATATGACAAAGCAGTTTGCGGGCAACATCGGACAGGTGTCCAACCAGCTCAATGCCGTCATCATGGGCCTTGCGGGCGCACAGCGCATCTTTGCGCTGGCCGATGAAAAGCCCGAAACCGACGAGGGCACCGTCACACTGGTCAACGCCCGCGAGACGGCCGACGGCCAGCTGGTCGAGTGCGAACAGCGCACGGGCGTCTGGGCGTGGAAGCAGCCCGGGGCCGCGCACGCCGAGTATACGCGCCTTGCCGGCGACGTGCGGTTTTACGATGTGGACTTTGCCTATGAGCCGGGCAAAACCATTTTGCACGATGTGTCGCTGTTTGCAAAGCCGGGGCAGAAAATCGCCTTTGTCGGGGCGACGGGCGCAGGCAAAACGACCATTACCAACCTGATCAACCGTTTTTATGACATTTCCGACGGCCGCATCTGCTACGACGGCATTGATATCGGAAAAATCCGCAAGTCTGATCTGCGGCGCAGCCTGGGCATGGTGCTGCAGGACACCAGCCTGTTTACCGGCACGGTGATGGACAATATCCGCTACGGGCGGCTGGACGCCTGCGACGAGGAATGCGTGGCGGCGGCGCAGCTTGCGGGCGCGCACGACTTTATCAGCAAGCTGCCGGAAGGCTACCAGACCGTTCTGACGGGCGGCGGTGCCAGCCTGAGCCAGGGCCAGCGTCAGCTGTTGTCCATTGCCCGCGCGGCCGTGGCCGATCCGCCGGTCATGATCCTCGACGAGGCAACAAGCTCGATCGATACGCGAACCGAGGCCATTGTGCAGCGGGGCATGGACGCCCTGATGACCGGGCGCACGGTATTTGTGATTGCACACCGGCTGAGCACGGTGCGCAATTCCGACGCGATTTTGGTGCTGGACAAGGGCCGCGTCATTGAACGCGGAACCCATGAGGAGCTGCTTGCGCTCAAGGGAACGTATTATCAGCTGTATACCGGCGCGCTGGAACTGGAATAATAAAAAAGAACCCGCCTTGCGGCGGGTTCTTTTTATTGCTGCGCGGGCGGGAACAAAAGCCGCTGCGCCTGCAGCTTGCAGGCCAGGGCGCCGCAGCAGGCCCGAAGCGCGGCGGCGGCGCGCCCGTCTGCCCCGGATTCGGCACAGGGCGGCTGCACAGGCCCGTTCAGGGCGCGGTCGAGCTCGGTGCGGAACAAAAGATAGCATGCTTCTTCGCTGAGCGTTTCAAGCAGAAGCTCGCGCAGCGCCTTGATCTCCCCCATGGACAGCACGCGCTTGAGCGTACAGATCATGAGCAGGGCGCAGACATGCCCGCGGTTGTAGCGCTTTTTGACGGGCGGGTACAGCGCTTTCTGCTTGACGTAATTGTTGACCATCGCGGCGGTGACCGCTTTGCCTTCGCCGTCGGGCAGCGGTGCCAGCGCCTTTTCCACGATGCTGACAACCTGGTCCATATACAGCTCAATTTCTGGCAAAGACTGCCACTCCGGCAGGGAAAAGTATGGCATATGAATCACTTCCTCCGTTTTATTATAAGGGAAAACGAGAGAACGTGTCAACATTCTTTGCTTGACATAAGCAACATAATGGTATAACATAGTTTTAAATACTAGATAACGGAGAGAAGTGAATAAAATGAGCAGTATCAATATATATGGAGATTCGATCATGAAGGGGATTGTGTGGGAAGACGGGCGGTACCGGCCGCTGAACGGCGGATATGCCGCGCGGTTTTCCGAGCGGTTCGGGGTGGAAGTCTGCAACCGTTCGCATTTTGGATATACGGTGCGCAAGGGCGCCGTGCTGCTGCAGCGCATGCTGGAGCGCGGCGGCGGGGACGGGGACATTGTGCTTTTGGAATACGGGGGAAACGACTGCGATTTTGACTGGGAGGCTGTGGCGGCGGACCCGCAGGGCCGGCACAATCCCAAAACGTCGCCGGAGGAGTTTTGCGAGCTGTACGGCCGGCTGGTGAGCATGCTGCAGAGCCGGGGAATGCGTGTTGCGCTCATGACGCTTCCGCCCATCGATGCGCAGCGGTATCTGGGCTGGGTGGCGCCGGAGGAGCACAAGCGGCGCAGCGTGCTGCGCTGGCTGGGCGACAGCCAGGTGATTTACCGGTTTCAGGAGATGTATTCGGGGCTTGCGGCCAAGGTGGCCGCCCAGACGGGCGCGCTTTTGGCGGACATTCGGCCGGCGTTTTTGACGCAGCATGACATGGGCTCTCTGCTGTGCCGTGACGGCATTCATCCCAATGCCGCGGGGCATGCGCTGATTTTCGACACGCTCTGCGAAATTGCACAAAGCAACCTGTAAAAATCTTGACAATGGGTACAAAGCGTGATATACTATCAAAGCCGCATTGAAAGGGCTGTAACGGGCGTGTATGCGTCCGGCCCCCAGAGCGCGACTCTGAAAGAAGGAGGATATGGAAGTATGTACGCAGTCATCGTTACCGGCGGCAAGCAGTTCAAGGTTTCCGAGGGCGACACCATCTATGTCGAGAAGCTCGGCGTGGAGGACGGCGCCAAAGTCACGTTTGAAAACGTCCTGCTCGTCGAGAAGGAAGGCGTCGTGACAGCTGGAAGCGCCGTTTCGGGCGTGAAGGTGCAGGGCACCGCTGTCAAGACCGGCAAGCAGAAGAAGATCATGGTCTTCAAGTACAAGGCCAAGAAAAACTACCGCCGCCGTCAGGGCCATCGTCAGCCCTACACCAAGGTCACCATCGACAAGATCGAGGCCTGATTTTTTCCTTTTTCACTTTGTTAAAACGGAGGTGCAAACCACATGGCACATAAAAAAGGTATGGGCTCCACGAAGAACGGCCGTGATTCTGAGTCCAAACGCCTTGGCGTCAAGCGCGCCGACGGGCAGCATGTCCTGGCCGGAAACATTCTGGTCAAGCAGCGCGGCACCAAGATTCACCCCGGCACCAACGTGGGCCGCGGCAGTGATGACACCCTGTTTGCGCTGGTTGAGGGCCGGGTTGCTTTTGAGCGTCTGGGCCGCGACCGCAAGAAGGTTTCGGTGTATCCCGTTCAGTAACCGCTGATGAAAACGGCTGCGCATGCAGCCGTTTTTTTCTCTGCATTTTGCTTATACTACAAAAAACCGGGGTGAGCGTATGTTTGTCGATGTCGTAAAGATTTTTATTAAAGCGGGCCGCGGCGGCGACGGCCGTGTGTCCTTTCACAGGGAAAAATATATCGCGGCGGGCGGTCCGGACGGCGGCGACGGCGGTCAGGGCGGCAATGTCGTGTTCGTCGTCGACGATCATATGGCTACGCTTTTGGATTTCCGCATGAAGCGCAAGTATGAGGCGGGCAGCGGTGAGATGGGCGGCGGCAAGCGCTGCACGGGAAAAAACGGGCAGGACATTGTCATCAAAGTGCCGCGCGGCACGCTGATCCGCGACGCCGAGACGGGTGCCCTGATGCACGATATGTCGGATGACAAGCCGTATGTTGCGGCGCGCGGCGGGCGCGGCGGCTGGGGCAACGCCCGGTTTTCCACGCCGACGCGGCAGGCGCCCCGCTTTGCAAAGCCGGGGCAGGAAGGCGATGCACGGCGTGTGGTGCTTGAGCTCAAGCTCATTGCTGACGTAGGGCTCATCGGCTTCCCCAACGTAGGCAAAAGCACGCTGCTGTCGGTCATTTCCAAAGCGCGGCCCAAAATTGCAAACTACCATTTCACAACGCTCGCCCCCAACCTCGGGGTGGTTTATGTGGATGAGGGCGCATCCTTTGTCGCGGCGGACATCCCCGGGATTATCGAGGGAGCGGCGCAGGGCGCGGGTCTCGGGCACGATTTTTTGCGGCACATTGACCGCTGCCGCCTGCTGGTGCACGTAGTCGACGTGTCGGGCAGCGAAATGCGCGACCCGGTCGCCGATCTGGACGCCATCAACGAGGAGCTGCGCGGCTACAGCGAAACGCTGGCCGGCCGGCCGCAGATTGTGGCGGCCAACAAAAGTGACATTCTCCCGGCCGAAAGCGACAATCTCGTTCGGCTGCGGGAGCGCTGCGCACAGCTGGGCTTTCCCGTATACGAGATTTCCGCTGCGGCGCACCAGGGCGTCGATGAGCTGCTGCGTGCTGTGTGGCAGGCGTTGTGTGAGCTGCCGCCCGTAACGGTGTATGAGGACGAGCTGGTGGTGGAGGAAACCCCGGTGCTGGCCGAGCGCGATATTTCCATCGAGGTCCGTGACGGCGTGTACTTTGTCACCGGCGCCTGGCCGGAAAAGGTCATCCAGTCGGTCAACTTTGACGATTATGAGTCGCGCATGTATTTTGAGCGCGTGCTGCGCAAGGCGGGCGTTTTTGATATGCTGGAAAAGGCCGGCGTGGCAGAAGGCGACACCGTGGATGTGTGCGGCTGTCAGTTCGAGTACGTTTACTGAGCAAAAGCGGGACGGAGGCCTTGACAATTTCCTCCGTCCCGTGGTATTATAACAAAGGCCCATTTTCCGATGTGGAGTAGTATCGAAGTGGTCATAACGAGCACGACTGGAAATCGTGTG
>CANUCM010000042.1 GCA_947856675.1 uncultured Clostridia bacterium
CGTTTTCGATCTCTTTCGCCTTTTTCGCGCTGATCGCCTCGCCTGCGGAAACAAGCAGCTCGCCCGTATCCTCATTGATGACGCTTGAAGCCGCTACTTGGTCTGTGATACGCTGCGCAATCGAAAGTTTCTTATTGAATTTATACCGCCCGACGCGCGCGAGGTCATAACGCTTGGGGTCAAAGAACAGCGACCCGATGAGCATATTCGCGCTCTCCACCGTCGGCGGTTCGCCCGGACGCAGGCGCTTGTAAATTTCAATCATGGCCTCGTCCGCCGTCTTTGCCGCGGTGTCTTTGTCGAGCGTGGCCACAATGCGATCGTCTTCACCGAACAGCTCCTTAATCTGCGCGTCGGTCTCCACGCCAATGGCACGGATGAGCGAAGTCACCGGCAGCTTGCGGTTTTTGTCGATGCGCACATACAGGATATCATTAACGTCGGCCTCGTACTCCAGCCATGCACCGCGGTACGGGATGACCGTTGCGGTAAAGGTGTTCTTCTCGGGGCGCTCGGTGTCAATCCCGTAATACATGCCGGGAGAACGCACAATCTGGGAAACAATGACGCGCTCCGCACCGTTGATAATAAACGTGCCGCTCTCCGTCATCAGCTGGAAATCCCCCATGAAGATCTCCTGCTCTTTGATTTCCTCAGTCTCTTTATTGCGCAGACGCATGCGCACCTTCAGCGGCGCGGCATAGGTCGCGTCGCGCTCCTTGCACTCGGTCACCGAATACTTGGGCGTATCATCTATCGTATAGTCGAGAAAGGTCAGTTCCAGATTTCCGGTGTAGTCGGTAATGGCCCCGACATCACGGAACACGCTGCGCAGACCCTCGTCCAAAAACCACTGGTAGGACTTCTTCTGCACCTCTATGAGGTTGGGCATCTCCAGAATTTCGTCGATTCTCGAGAAGCTTTTACGGATTTTCTTGCCGCAGCGAATGTCTTTCATCCTTTGCCTCACTCCATTTCATTGTTCCGTCGTATTGGATACGCCCGGTCGCGTTGTTTGATTTCCGTTCTATGTGCTTGCCAAGCTGCCGGATATTTGCTAAAGTGTATTTGTGGTAATTTGCTTTTGCTTTTTCGCATATCGATGCAGTTAAGCATTATACCACACTTTTTTTATGCCGTCAACCCCGTTTCCTCTTAAAAAAACCTCTGCGCCCAATGGCCGGAGGTCATAAGAAAGTGATATTGCTTTTGCAGAAACGGCGTGACTTCGGTCATGCCGTTTCCTGCTTCATAGAAAAGAGCAGCTGCGTTTAAAGCAGCTGCTCTAAAATTGCGTTGGTACCACGGGGACAAAATGTCCCGAAGCTGTGACCCGCTTGCGGCCGTGACAGCCAGAGGCTTGCGGCGAAGCTATTTTTTCTTTTTGAAGCCAAATATGGGCACTGTCATGATATCCGGGCCGAAAACCGTTTTTATTAAGCCTTGAACAAAATCGCATCCGACTCATTCCTTGATTATTTCCGCATGATTACAATACCGCAAAGCTTCTTGCCCTGCTGCAGGAACAAATAATGCCGTTGGCTTTTTGTTCATAACCCGTTCTCCGCTTGTATCACAATGACATTTTTTCGTCAGCCAATCCCGTCTGACAGATAATGCAAGTGTAATTTTGGCAGATTGCTTTCTTGCGAGCGCTCCGCTAAAGCACAGTTTTTTAAAAGTTATAATCGTCGCCCAGGTTGGCCTGCTCAATCAACCGGATTTCCACCTGGTACACCGTGCCGCCGCGGTACACCGAAAGCTCCATGGTGTCCCCGGCTTCGTACCGGTTGCGGCACGCCACCGCGTCTGACAGACCGCTGATGCGTTCGCCGTCCACGGCGACAATCACATCTCCGTTTTTGATCCCTTTTGCATAGGCGTCTGAGTTTTCCTCGACGCTGTCGACCAACAGGCCCTGCGGCAGGCCATAAAATGCGGCGGCCATCACGCTGATGCTGCGGCCCGAAATGCCGACAAGCGGGCGCCCGGAAACGTACCCGTTTTCCATCAGTTCTTCCACGATGGGCTTTACCGTGTTGATGGGAATGGCAAACCCGAGCCCCTCATACGCCGAGGAAGACAGCTTCGCGGAAATTACGCCGACCACACTGCCGCTTTCGTCAATCAGCGGCCCGCCGGAGTTTCCTTCATTGATGGCGGCGTCGGTCTGGAGAAGGGTCATGACGTGGTTGTTGATGAGGATGTCGCGATCCACGCCCGAGATGACGCCGACCGTCACCGTCCCCATCAGCTGACCGGTGGGATTGCCGATCGCCACGGCCGCCTGCCCGACCTCCACTTCGTCGGAATCGCCCAGCTGCACGGGCTGCAGGCCGTCCGCCTCTATTTTCAGCACGGCAATATCGCTGTATTCATCGGCGCCTATCAGATAAGCGACATGGTTTTCTCCGTTTTCCAGCACCACCGTAATGCTGTCCACACCGGAAATCACGTGGTTGTTCGTGACAATATAGCCGTCCTTTGACACGATAAATCCGGAGCCGGCTGTGCTTTGTGACAGGCTCTTGTAAGTCTCCGTCATGATGCCCACCACGGAGCTGCTGCATTTTTTCACAACGCTGCGCACGTCCTTGACGAGCACCGCGCAATCTTCCTGCGGTGCTCCCGCAGACAAAACGCCGCTTTGTCCGCCGGAAGCCTCGCCGTTTTCCGTTTCCTCTCCGCCCACTTCGCGCGTGCTGAGGAAAATCAGTATGCTGACAAAGGCAATCCCGGCAAAAAACACCAGCGCCAGAACGGCACAGCCGCGCCGATACCAGCTGCGCCGGCGCTTCTGCGCCAAAATCTGATCGTAGCTTTTATAGGGGAAGGATTCGTAGAATTGAGTGTATTCCGTTTTATCCTGGTGGTCGCGCATGGTAAATCCCTCAATTAGTCGGAATGCTGAAGCAAAACTCGGTTTTTCCGTCACCGCTTTTGGCATAAATGTCGCCGCCGTGGCGGTTGATGACGGTTTTTACAATATACAGGCCGAGACCCGAGCCGGTTTTATTGATGCCGCGGGACTTGTCCTCTTTATAAAACCTGTCAAAAATATATTTGATGTTTTCCGGCGCGATTTCGCTGCCCGTGTTCTGCACGTTGCACTGCATCTTTCCGTTTTTCTCCGCAAGATACACCGCCACCTTGCCGCCCTGCGGCGTAAACTTTACCGCGTTGTCAATCAGGTTGTATACCGCCTGAAACAGCCCGTCGTGATCGCCGCTTATATTCAGCGTTTCCGGCATATCCAGCACGACTTCGATATTTTTCTCCGTCAGCTTCTGTTCAAAGCCGATGATGATGCGCCGGACCACCTCGCAGATGTCAAACGTCGTCTTGTTCAGGCTCTTTTCACCCGATTCCAGGCGCGAAACCTCCAGCATGCTGTTGGCCAGCCGCGACAGGCGCTTGATTTCCTCCGAAACGATATTGAGGTAATAATCCCGTTTGTCCGGTTTGATGGTGCCGTCCAAAATGCCGTCAATAAACCCGGCAATGGTCGTCATGGGGGTGCGCAAATCGTGTGAAACATTTGCAATAAGCCCCCGCCGCATGCTTTCGATGTTGGCCACCGAGTCCGCCATGTTGTTAAAGCTGAGTATCACGTCATACAGCTCGTCGCGGCGCTTGGCACGGGGCAGCGGCACACGCGGCGAGAAATCCCCGCGCGCATAGCTGCGCGCCGCGGCCGCCATCTGATTGAGCGGCTTGACCGTGCTGCGCACCACCAGATATGTCACCGTCAGCGTCAGCAGCAGTACGACGACCACCATAAAGAAGAATGTGCTCACCACTTCAAAAAAGAAGTTTATCGATCGGTCGGCCGCCACGGTGACAAACAAAACGCCGACGTTTTCTTCGCTCCCGCCCGAGGAGGCCGACGCCGTAAACGGCACGCCCACCACAAAATGCGCCTCGGACAAATAGCCGTAAAAAGTGCCCATTTCTGCATAGCGGCCCTTTTCCAGCACCGCGTTGACCGCCGCCTGCGGAAGTACGCCGCTGTCCTGGGCATAGCAGCCGTCGCTGTTTGCGATATACATAATGCGCCCATCGAGATCGCAGACAAAAATCATGCCGCCGCTGATATCGGCCAGCTGCATCATGTTGATGAGATACGAGCGTTTATACGGATCGGAGCTGCCCGGAATAATGGACTCCAGCTGGGCCGCCGTTTCCAGAAACGACGATGTGCTCTGCGCCGCGCGCGACGCGGTCTGCTCCAGTGTGTTTTCCTTGTCCTCCACCGCGTAGCGGTTGACCTGCGCCACATACGCGCCGCCCAAAACCACAAAGCTGAACACGATGACAAGGGAGTAAATCAGAAAGTACTTTAAAAACAGGCTGTTCATGCCTACGCCCCACCCCGGTGCAAAAGAGCTTAGTCTCCGCGCACCTCAAATTTATAGCCGACGCCCCACACGGTTTTGATCTCCCATTTGTCGGAAACGCCCTGCAGCTTTTCACGCAGGCGCTTGACGTGCACGTCCACCGTGCGCGTGTCGCCAAAATAATCAAATCCCCAAACGTCATCCAAAAGCTGCGCGCGGGTGAACACCCGGTTGGGAGAGCTTGCGAGAAAATACAAAAGCTCAATTTCCTTGGGCGGTATTTCCATCTTTTCGCCCCGGACAATGATGTTGTATGATTCCTTGTCGATAATCAGGTTGTCAAACTCCAGCTTGCGCGGGGAATCGTCCTTGTCATAGCGCCGCAGCACCGCGCGCACGCGCGCAATCAGCTCGCGCATTTCAAACGGCTTTGTGACATAGTCGTCCGCGCCCAGTTCGAGCCCTGCGACTTTGTCAAAGGTTTCGCCCTTGGCCGTCAGCATGATAACCGGCACTTTGGATTGTGCGCGCAGTTCCTTCATGACCTGCGTACCGTCCATGACGGGCATCATCAGGTCCAAAAGCACAAGATCCGGATGCACACGCTTAAAAGTCCGCAGTCCTTCAAGCCCGTCCTGCGCCGTCTCCACGGCATAGCCTTCCTGCTCCAGGTAAAGCCGCAAAAGCTCACGGATGTTGCCGTCGTCCTCGATAACCAATATTGTCTTAGGCACTGCAAAGCCCCCCTCTTTCTCCTGTGCTAGGAATATTTTTATTCTGGCTTCTATTTATTATAATGTAACCCACGGCGGATTGGATTAACAATATGTAAAGATTTTCGTGAAAATCCGGCCGGATGCGCTTTTTTGCAATAGCGCTTGTCCTTTTGAATCCATGAGTGTATAATAAATAGGCTTGTATGGCAAATGTTTTGACCGGAGGAAACAACATGAAATTAGGTATCGTAGGGCTGCCCAACGTGGGCAAAAGCACCCTTTTCAACGCGCTGACCAACCTGAA
>CANUCM010000043.1 GCA_947856675.1 uncultured Clostridia bacterium
TGCCCGGCGGAGTCGGTGCCGGCGCCCGGCTCGGTCAGCGCAAAAGCGCCCAGCTTGTCGCCGCGGCACAGCGGCACAAGGTACTTTTCTATCTGCTCGGGCGTGCCGAACTGCTTGATGGGGTTTGCACCCAGCGAGGTGTGCGCCGACACAATGACGCCCGTCGTGCCGCACACGCGCGAAAGCTCTTCCACGCACAGGATGTATGTCAGCGTGTCACAGCCCTGACCGCCCACCTCGCGGGGGAACGGAATGCCCAAAAAGCCGTATTTCCGCAGCTTTTCCACCGTTTCCCGGGGAAAACGCTCGGTTTCATCGATTTCCTGCGCCAAAGGCTTGACTTCGGCTTCGGCAAAGCTGCGAAACAGCTCCCGCGCCATCACATGTTCCCTGGACAAAGCGAAATCCATGCTTCTTCCTCCCCGTTATTTCGTGTAGTCGAAAAACCCCTTGCCGGTTTTGCGCCCCAGAAGTCCGGCGCGCACCATCTTGCGCAGAAGCGGGTGCGGACGGTATTTGTCGTCGCCCGTTTCATGATGCAGCACTTCCATAATGGCAAGCACCACGTCAAGCCCGACAAGGTCGCCCAGCTCCAGCGGTCCCATGGGGTGGTTGGCGCCCAGCTTCATGGCCGTATCAATGTCGGCCGCCGACGCAACGCCCTCGGCATACACCGCCACGCCCTCGTTGATCATGGGAATGAGGATGCGGTTGACGACAAACCCGGCCGACTCGTTGACCTGCACCGGCGTTTTGCCCAGGCTTTCGGCGATTTGTGTAATTTTGCTGACCGTTTCCGCCGGTGTTTCCATGCCGGCGATGACCTCCACGAGCTTCATCACGGGCGCGGGGTTAAAGAAGTGCATGCCGACGACCGGGTGGCTCAGGCCGTGCCCGATTTCCGTAATGGACAAAGACGAGGTGTTGGTCGCAAACACGCAGTCGGGCCTGCAGATGCTCTCCAGCTCACAGAACGTGCTGCGCTTGACCTCCATATTTTCCAGCGCCGCTTCCACAATCAGGTCGCAGTCTCCGCAGATGTCCTTCAGACCCGTCACAATGCGCGCCAGCACGGCCTCAGCCTCGGCTGCGTCCATCTTGCCCTTGGCAATGCGCTTTTCAAACCCTTTGGCAATGCGGGCCTTGCCCTTTTCCGCCAGCTGCTCGCTGATGTCACACAGGCATACGTCCCAGCCGCTCTGCGCAAAAACCTGCGCGATGCCGCCGCCCATGGTGCCGGCGCCGATGATACCAACTTTCATGATATTTCCCTCCGATTTTATGGATTGAGTTGTGTTTCAGCGGTTTTTAAACTGCTCGACCTTGCGCTTTTCCAAAAAGGCCTGCATGCCCTCGCGCTGATCCTCGGTTTCAAAGCAGCTGCCAAACAGCTTTTCTTCTATCGCAACGGCATGGTCCATGTCGACCTGCATGCCTTCGTTGATGGCCTTTTTGCACGCGCGCACCGCAATGGGGGCGTTGCGGGCAATGGTCTGCGCCAGCTTGAGCGCCGCCGGCATGAGCTCTTCCTGCGGATATACCGCGTTGACAAGCCCGATGCGCAGCGCGTCCGGCGCCTTGATATTCCGTGCGCCGTAAATCATCTCTTTGGCGCGGCCCATTCCCACGGTGCGCGCCAGCCGCTGCGTGCCGCCGAAGCCCGGCGTGATGCCCAGCCCGACCTCAGGCTGGCCGAATACGGCGTTTTCCGAGCACAGGCGAATGTCGCAGCTGAGCGACAGCTCGCAGCCCCCGCCCAGCGCAAAGCCGTTGACCGCCGCAATGACCGGCAGCGGGAAGGTTTCGATATACCGAAACACGTCGTTGCCCTTTTTGCCGAAGGCCTCGCCCTGCGCACGCGTCAGCGTGCTCATTTCGGCGATGTCGGCGCCGGCGACAAAGCTCTTCTCGCCCTCGCCGGTCACAATGACGCAGCGCACCGTCTGCTGGTCGATGCCCTCAAACGCCGCCTGCAGTTCGTCGAGCACCGCGGCGCTCAGCGCGTTGAGCGCGCGCGGACGGCTGATGGTGACAATGCCCACCGCGCCCTGCTGCTCATAACGGATGTATTCCATGAAAAAGCCCTCCTTTTACTCGCGTTCCACCACAGCGGCACAGCCCATGCCGCCGCCGACGCACAGCGTGGCCAGACCGCGCTTTGCATCGCGCTTTTGCATCTCGTGCAAAAGTGTGACCAGAATGCGGCAGCCCGACGCGCCCACCGGATGCCCCAGCGCAATGGCGCCGCCGTTGACGTTGACCTTCTGCATCGGGAAGTTGAGCTCGCGGGCCACTGCCACCGACTGCGCGGCAAAGGCCTCGTTTGCCTCAATCAGGTCAAAATCGGCAATGCTCAGGCCGGTTTTCGCAAGCACCTTGCGCGTGGCGGCCACCGGTCCGATGCCCATGATGGCCGGGTCCACGCCCGCCAGCGCGCCCGCAACCCACGTGGCCATGGGCTTTACGCCCAGCTCGCGCGCTTTTTCCTCGCTCATGACCACAATGGCCGCCGCGCCGTCGTTGATGGACGAGGCGTTGCCCGCCGTGACCATTCCGTCCTTTTTAAACGCGGGTTTGAGCCGCGCCAGGCTCTCAACGCTCGTGCCCGGACGCGGGCCTTCATCAGTGTCCACCACGACGGTCTCTTTTTTCTTTTTGACCTCGATGGGCACGATTTCGTCTTTAAACCGGCCGCTTTCCAGCGCCGCGCACGCTTTGCGCTGACTCTCGGCGGCAAAATAGTCCAGCTCCTCACGGGTCAGGCCCCATTTTTCCGCCACGTTCTCCGCCGTGACGCCCATGTGGTAATCGTTGAACGCATCCCACAGCGCGTCGTTGACCATCGAGTCAACCAGCGGCGCATTGCCCATGCGGTAGCCGTAGCGGCCGTTTTTCACAAGGTACGGGCCCTGCGACATGTTTTCCACACCGCCGGCCACCACAATGTCGGCCTCTCCGCACTGAATCATCTGCGCGGCCAGCGCAACCGTGTGCAGTCCGGAGCCGCACACCACATTGACGGTGACAGCGGGAGCTTCCACGGGGATCCCCGCGTGCAGCGACGCCTGCCGGGCCACATTCTGCCCCAGGCCCGCCTGTATGACACAGCCCATATACACCGCATCCACCTGTTCCGGCCGAACCCCTGCCCGCTCAAGCGCGGAACGGATCACCGCAGTGCCCAGCTGTGCAGCCGGAACCGTGCTCAGCGCGCCGCCCATCGATCCGATAGCCGTACGGCACGCTCCTGCCAAAACCACTTTCTTTGCCATAATTCTCACCTTCGCTGTTAAAATTATTGGCCGCTGCCTGTCTGCGCGGCGCGGTGCGGACACCTTCCGGTCCTTCTTCCAGTGTACTCCTTTTTCTGATTTTGTCAAACAATTATCAATATTTTTACATCAATATTTTTATCTGTTTTGAGGATATGCCAAAATATTTTTTATAATACAAAAAAACGCCGCAAGAGCAGCTTTTGCGGCGCCTTGTTGTTGCCCGGACGGATCAGACGCGGATGTCGGCCTGCACGGCCGTTTCGTGGTGCTTTTGCAGAACGGGCCGCACGCACTCACGCAGGAAATCCTCTGTCTGCATGGGGGCGCAGCCGACAAAATCGCGGGGATTCATATGCTTTTCAAGCTCCTCGCGCGTGACGCCAAAAGCCGGATCCGCGGCGATGCGGTCGAGCAGGTCATTTTCCCCGCCCTGCTCCTTGACCACCCGGCCGGCCTCCATGGAATGGCGGCGGATGTGCTCATGCAGCTCCTGGCGGTTTCCGCCGCGCTTGACGGCGTCCATCATGATGTTTTCCGTTGCCATAAAGGGCAGCTCGGCGCGCAGGCGCTTTTCGATGACCTTGGGGTACACTACAAGCCCCGATGCGACGTTGAGGTACAGGCTGAGCACCGCGTCGCAGGCGAGGAAGGC
>CANUCM010000044.1 GCA_947856675.1 uncultured Clostridia bacterium
CCGGACCCGCGTCCGAAGCCGGACCCGCGTCCGAAGCCGGACCCGCGTCCGAAGCCGGGCCCGCGCCCGAAGCCGGACCCGCGCCGATTTTGCAGGTCAAGGACGTCCGCTACACCTACGGCGCGGGCACGGCGCACGAGCAGCAGGTGCTCAAAGGGGTTTCGATGCACATTGCGCCCGGCGAATGCATCGGCCTGGTCGGGGTGTCGGGCTCGGGAAAAACCACCCTTATCAAGCATTTAAACGGGCTTCTGCGCGCCGACAGCGGGGATGTTTTGTACGAAGGGCGCAGCATTTACGAAAAAAAGTACCGGCTGTCCGCGCTGCGGCAAAAGGTCGGGCTGGTTTTTCAGTATCCCGAGCATCAGCTGTTCGGGCAGACCGTTTTAAAGGACGTGAGCTTCGGGCCTTTAAACCTCGGTATGAGCCGGGAGCAGGCCGAAGCTTCGGCCAAAGAAAGTCTTGCCATGGTGGACATTGGCGAGGACTACTACCACGTCAGCCCGATTGACATTTCGGGCGGGCAGAAGCGGCGCATCGCGATTGCGGGCGTGCTGGCCATGAAGCCCAGGGTGCTCGTGCTGGACGAGCCGGCCGCCGGGCTGGACCCTGCGACCCGCTACATGATTTTTGACCTTTTGACCAAAATCAAGCGGGAGCTGGGCATCGCCATCGTGCTGGTCTCGCACCACATGGAAGACGTGGCGCGGTATGCCGACCGCGTGTATGTGCTCAGCGAGGGCCAAATCGCCATGCAGGGCACGCCGCGGCAGGTGTTTACCCACGTGTCCCGGCTTGAAAAGCTGGGCATCGGGGTGCCGGAAATCACGGCCTTTACCGACGCGCTGCGGCGGCAGGGCGCGGCGGGGCTGACACCGGCCGTCACCGTGCCGGAAGCGGAGGCCGCCGTTCTGCGGCTGTGGAAAGGGGGCGAGGCGCATGCGTGACATCACACTGGGGCAGTATTACGGCGCCCGTTCGGCCGTGCACTCCCTCGACCCCAGGACCAAGCTCTTTTCCCTTCTGCTCTTTGTCACGGCGCTGTTTTTTGTCAAAGACCAGCCGCTGTGGTACATTCCGCCCGCCGTGCTGCTGGTTTTGTGCTTTTATGCGGCCAACATCCCCGCGCGCTTTGCGCTGCGCGGGCTCAGGCCCATTGTGGTGCTGTTGTGCTTTACCTTCTTTTTCCGCATGACGCTGACACCGGGTACGGAGATTGCTCATTTCTGGATTTTCACCGTGACGCAGGAGGGCATTGTCAAGGCCGTGCGCATGACGCTGCGCATCGCGCTGATGATCAGCGCCGCGTCGCTCATCGCCTACACCACGACGCCGCGCGAGCTGGCCGACGGGCTGGAAACAGCCTCACTTCCCCTGCAGAAGCTGGGCGTGCCGGTGCGCTCCATGGCGGTCATGCTGATGATAGCCTTCCGTTTTATCCCCGTCATGCTGGAGGAAATCAACACCCTTCTGGACGCCCAGGCGGCGCGGGGCGCGGAGTTTGACAGCCCCTCGGTGTGGAAGCGCACAAAATACGTGCTGTCGCTGCCCATGCCGGTGTTTTTGTCGTGCGTGCGGCGCGCGGCGGAGCTGGCCATGGCCATGGAAGCGCGCGGCTACCAGGAGGGCGCCGACACCACGCGCATGAACCCCCTGGCCTACGCCGCCGCCGACCGCCGGGTGTACGCCGCGGGCGGGGCGCTGTTTGCCGTGTACACCGTGCTGCTCGTGCTGTTTGGCACAGTTGTGTGACGGCCGCGTGCAAAGTGCACAAAAGCCTGCCCTGTGCGGCGGGGCGCTGTGTGCGGCGCCGCGTTTCATTATGAAATATTTGTAAAAATTAGCACTCTCGTCTTGACAGTGCTAATTTTTTGATCTATACTGAAGCCGTAAAAAAGAAAGGGCCGCAGGGCCCGGGATGCTATGCAGCCTGACGCCGGAACTTCCGGTGGGACGCATTTTGAATGGAGGAATGAAGTATGCTGCCCAGCATTTTTGGAGAAGATTTGTTTGATGAGTTTTTCGGACGTGATTTTTGGAACATGCAGGCGCCGCTGTACGGACGCCGCGCCAGGAATATCATGAAGGCGGACGTGCGTGAGACCGAAGGGTCGTATGAGCTGGATGTGGATCTTCCGGGCTTTAAGAAAGACGAAGTCAATGTTTCGCTGGAAAACGGTTATCTGACCATCAGCGCGCAGAAGGGCATTGACAAGCGCGGCGAAAACGAAAAGGGCCGCTACATCCGGCAGGAGCGCTACGTGGGCCAGTGCAGCCGCAGCTTCTATGTCGGCACCGAAGTGCAGGAAAGCGATATCCACGCGCGGTTTGAGGACGGCATTCTGCGTCTGTCCATCCCGAAGAAGGAGGAGAAGCAGCTGCCCGGCCGCCGTGTCATAGCCATCGAATAAGCAAAACAGGGACCGTCCCGGCAATCGCCGGGGCGGTTTTTTCTTTGGGCGCGCAGTGCATAAATCTCCCTGTGCTGAGAAAAATAACGGCAGCAGACATTGCAAAAAAAGGAGATTTTTAAATATGAAAGCAACCGGCATAGTCCGAAGAATTGAC
>CANUCM010000045.1 GCA_947856675.1 uncultured Clostridia bacterium
GTGGTTTTTACCATTTTGTCGCTGATCCCGGGCGGCTGATACTGGGCGTGTCGGCCGAACAGGAAGCGGTAGATCAGTTCAATGAGGGAATGGGGCTGAACCGGCCCTTTTTGACGCGCTTTGTCGAGTACATCAAAGATATTGTCACGAAGTTTGAGTTCGGAAAGTCCTATCGCACGCGCCGGCCGGTGGTGGACGAAATCGTTTCCCGCTTTCCCACAACCTTCCGTCTGTCGCTTGCCAGCATTATCTGTGTTGTGGTGCTGGGTGTGCCGCTGGGCATTTTGTCGGCCATCAAGCGTTCCACCATTGTGGACGCGAGCATCACGGTGTACGCAATGTTTTTGGCGGCGGTGCCGGGCTTCTGGTTCGGAATGATCCTGATTTATGTGTTCGGGCTGAAGCTCGGGTGGCTTCCGACCTACGGCGTGGAAACGTGGCACGGATACATTCTGCCGCTCATCAACGCGACGGGGCTGACTTTCAGCGGGCTGCTGGGCGGCGCGGTCATTCTGGAGACCATATACTCCATCCCCGGCATCGGGATGTACATCATCACGGCAATCCGCCAGCGTGACATTCCGGTTGTTATGGCCTGCACCATTTTCCTGGCGACCATTTTCTGCAGCATGGTGCTTCTGATTGACCTGCTGTACGCCTATGTCGACCCGCGTATCCGGGCAAAATTTTCTTCGTAAGGGGTGGCTTTGCAATGAGTACGAAAAACCCGCAGGTTCAGCTGAAGCTGCCCAAAAAACAGAGTCAGCTCAAGGAGTTCTGGCATATTTTCAAAAGCAACCGTCCGGCGATGGTGGGGCTTGTCATTGTGGTGATACTGTTTGCCATTGCCGCGTGCGCGGATTTGATTGTGCCGTATGAAAAGGCCATTGATCAGACGCTGTCCGAGCGGATGGAGCCGCCCAGCGAAGAGCACATTTTCGGCATGGACCCGCTGGGGCGCGATGTGTTTGCGAGAATCATCCACGGCTCGCGCGTTTCGCTGACGATGGGATTTATCCCGACGCTGGTGGCGCTGTTTTTCGGGATGTTTTTCGGCGCCTGCGCCGCGTACTTCGGCGGCTGGGTGGACAATCTGATCATGCGCCTGTGTGACATTTTTGCATGCATTTCAGTGGGATGTGGCGCCGCCGTACCGCGGGTGCGGATGGATAAAGTCCACGGCGCAGGACATGTGCCGGTATTACCAGATGCTTTCGTCCGGGGGAGCGCTGGAAGGGCGCCGGATCATTCCGGAAAGCTGCGTCAACCGCGTGATTGGCCGGGAATTTCCCGAAGTGCCGGCGGGCACGTATTGCTTCGGCCTGATAAAGCGCCTGTTTGAAGACGTGGCGATATGCGAGCACTCCGGCGGCCTGAAAGGGGTGTCGTCGCGCGGCGGGTTTATTAAAAACGGCATGTTTTCCGCCGTCGTGCTGACCAACCTCTCCGGGGTGGACTGCTCGCCCATTCTCAATGCGGCGTTTAACATGCGGCTCGGCTTGCCGGTCGACGCCTCCCACGAGTGGGCAAAGCCCGTGGACGAGCTGATAAAAAAGCCCGAAGTCTATGTGGGAGAGTACACCTGCTGGAAGGCCTGGACGCCAAAATCGTGATTTCGCGCAACAAACTGGGCCAGCTGGTCTGGTGCGAAAACAACGAGGAGTGGCGCATGGATTTTTGCGGGGGCACGGTGTTCAAGCTGTTCCCGCCGGACAACAAGCAGGGGATTCCGGTGACGTTTTATGTGCGGAATGACTGCGCGTGGGGAATCAAGCTCGGCATGCGAATTTTCCAGAGAAAAGACGCCTGAGGCCGAACATAACAAAAACAGCGGACCTTTCCCGTTTTGAAGGGAAAGGTCCGCTGCTTTTTTGTGTCAGGAAAAAAGCGGGGGCTCAGTGCAGCTGGTCTTCCACGGCGCGGATGCGGGCGGCCACCGTGTCCGGCGCGGGCCCGCCGGGAAGCGAGCGGCCGGATACGCAGGTCAAAAGATCGATGGCCGCGTAAACGCCTTCGTCGAACCCGGGATGCACGGCGCGGTATTCCTCGAGCGAAAGCTCGTCGAGCGTTTTTCCGCAGGAAATGCAGTAGCGCACGAGCTTGCCTGAGGCGGTGTACGCATCGCGGAAAGGCACGCCTTTTTTGGTCAGGAAATCGGCGCAGTCGGTGGCGTTGATAAATCCCTGCTGCGCGGCGCGCAGCATGCGGTCGCGGCGCACGCCGAGGCTTTTGAGCATGGGCGTAAAGACGTGCAGGCACTGGGACACGGTATCCAGGGCGTCAAACAGGCCTTCCTTGTCCTCCTGCATATCTTTGTTGTAGGCCAGGGGAAGGCCCTTCATCACGGTGAGGATGCCCATCAGGCTGCCGTATACGCGCCCGGTTTTTCCCCGGACCAGCTCGGCAATGTCGGGGTTTTTCTTTTGCGGCATGATGGAAGAGCCGGTCGAATAGGCGTCATCCAGCTCGAGAAAGCCAAACTCGCTGGAGCACCACAGAATGATTTCTTCGGAAAACCGGCTCAGGTGCATCATGATAATGGAAAGGCCGGAGCACGCTTCGATGACGAAGTCGCGGTCTGAAACGCCGTCAATGCTGTTTTGCGATATGGCGGCAAAACCCAGTGCGCGCGCGGTCATGCTGCGGTCGATGGGGTAGGTGGTGCCGCCCATGGCGCCGCTGCCGAGCGGCATGACGTCCATGCGGGCAAGACAGTCGGAAAGCCGGCTGCGGTCGCGCAGGAACATTTCGGCGTACGCCATGATGGCGTGGGCGTAGGTTGTGGGCTGCGCGCGCTGCAGATGGGTATAGCCCGGCATGACCGTTTCGAGGTTGGCGCTGGCCTTTTCGCAAATGGCGGCAATGAGCTCTTTCAGCTGTGCGTCAACGGCGCCGAGCGCCTCTCTGAGGTACATGCGCAGATCAAGCGCCACCTGGTCGTTGCGGCTGCGCGCGGTGTGCAGGCGCTTGCCTGCGTCGCCGATGCGCTGGGTCAGCAGCTGCTCGACACACATGTGGATGTCCTCCCCGGCGGGGTCGAGTACAAGCGCGCCGCTCTGCAGGTCTGCAAGGATGCCTTCAAGCCCGGCGACAATGGCTTCGCCGTCTTCCGGGGAGATAATGCCGGTGGCGGCCAGCATCCGGGCGTGCGCGATGGAACCGGTGATGTCCTGCGCGTACATACGGCTGTCAAAGCGCAGGGAGGAATTGAAATCATTGACGTCGCTGTCCAGCTCTTTGCTGAAGCGGCCCGACCATAGGTTGTTCATACAGTGAAAACTCCTTTGCATAAAAAGGGCGGAGCGTGCGCCCCGCCCTGCGGCCGGCCAAACCGGCGGCCGGTTATTTGTTTTCGCCGCGCAGCATGGCTTCGACGGCAATGGGCAGACCGAACAGGTTGATAAAGCCTGCGGAATCGGCCTGGTTGTAATCGCTTTCGCCGAAGGAGGCGAGCGACTCGGAATACAGGCTGTGCGGAGAAACCGTACCGGCGGGGATGATGTTGCCCTTGTAGAGCTTGAGCTTGACATCGCCGGTGACAAACTCCTGCGTGCTGTCGACAAACGCGGTCAGCGCCTTGTGCAGCGGGGTGAACCACTGGCCGTTGTAGATAAGGTCAGCCAG
>CANUCM010000046.1 GCA_947856675.1 uncultured Clostridia bacterium
AAGATAAGAGAAATTGTGACCGTTATTCCTTGTTCTCCCGGTTTTGCGGTTTGTCCTTGAGCAGCTGGCGGAACTGTATGCGCGACTGGCGCAGCTCCTCCGTTGTCTGAGCCAGGGCGTCTTCCGCGCGCTTCATGGCGTCCTCGCAGTACGCGCCGGCCGCTTTCATGATTTCGCGGGAGCGGCTTTCTGCGCCCGCAATGATTTCCGCGGCCTTTTTCCGTGCCTGCACGGCCACTTCATGGTCGTTGACGCGCTGTTTTGCATAGTCGTCAGCCTGTTTTTTCAGCGTATCGTATTCGCGCTTACCCGCCGAAATGACCTCGTTGCGTTTTTCGACGATTTCGCGCGCCATTTTGAGCTCCGCCGGCAGATCCGCTCGGATTTCATCCAGAATGTCCAGCGCTTTATCCCGCTCAATCAGGCAGCGATCGCCCAGCGGTACGCTGCGGGCATCCTGAATCATCTCATACAGGGTCATGATCAGTTCGTCAATGGTGCTTCCTGCCATATATGCATTCTCCTTTATTATAGTCCGTCCTGCCTGTGTATCAGGGCGCGGCATACGTTTTCCGGTACGAGCTGCGACAGATCCTCGCCGCACGCGGCGCGGCGCCGGACTTCCGTCGAGCTGACCCGGGCAAGGTGCTGTGCCGCAGGCAAAAGCACCGTCTGTGCCTCGGGGCAGTGTTCTTCGTTAAAGCGGGCCTGCAGCAGCTCATACTCAAAATCGGAGGCGCTGCGCACTCCTTTGACCACGGCGCATGCACCGCAGCGGCGGGCATACTGCCACAGCATCCCATCCCATGCGTCGGCCGTTACGCCGGGGATGTCCGCCACGGCGCCCTGCAGCAGCGAAAGGCGCTGCGCGCGCGAAAACAGGTATGTCTTTTCGGCGTTGTCCATCACGACGGCCACCACGCGGTCAAACAGCGCGGCGGCACGGCGGATCACATCGAGATGTCCGTTTGTCACCGGGTCAAAGCTGCCCGGAACCAATGCGATCTTCATGCTTCCTCCCTTGTCAGCGTGGTGAGGGCAATGGCCCCATACCGATAGGTTTTCAGCAGCCGATATGGGCTTTCCGGCAGTGCAAACACGTCCTCCCGGGCACTTTCACATACGATTATACCACGGGCGGCGAGGATGTCAAACTGTGCGACGGCGGAAAGTACATTCTCCAAAACCGTCCCTCCGTACGGGGGATCCAGCAAAATGACATCATATGCCGCGCGCCCCGCGCCGCAGACAGCGGCGCGCCAGTCGCCGGCCGCCACCGTGCTGCGCCCGGAAAAGCCGCACGCTTCAATGTTTCCGCGCAGCACACGCAGCGCCGCACGGTCGTTGTCGCAGAACAGGCAATGCGCCGCGCCGCGTGAAAGGCACTCAAGCCCCAGCTGCCCCGATCCGGCAAAAAGATCCAGCACACGCGCCTGTGAAAGCCGGAATTGTATGATGCTGAACATGGATTCCTTCACGCGATCGGTCGTCGGGCGGGTATGCAGCCCGGGCGGCGTGCGCAGCAGCTTGCCGCGTGCGCTTCCCGCAATAATGCGCACGGTTATTCACGCTCCTCTTTGTGCGAAAAATAGTCGGCGATGTTCTGCGCCACATCACGGGGCACCGCCTGGCTCAGCTGCTGCACCGAGGCGCGGCGGATGGCCGCCATGCTTCCGAACATGCGCAGCAGGCGCTTGCGCCGCGCCGGCCCCACGCCTTCAATGTCATCCAGCGGCGAACGGCGTGCGTTTTTTGCGCGCACGTCCTGGTGATACGCCACGGCAAAGCGGTGGGTTTCCTCCTGGATTCGCCCAACCAGCGCGAATACCGCCGGCACCGCGGAAAGGCCTATCTCTTTTCCGTCTGCCGCAACCAGCGCGCGGGTACGGTGATGGGAATCCTTGACCATTCCAAACACCGGAAGCGAAAGCCCGCGGCGCGCAAGCTCACGCTGCGCTGCAGCCGTCTGCCCTGCTCCGCCGTCCATCAGCAGAAGATCGGGCAGAGGCAGAAAGCTCTCGTCGCCGCCCAGCGCGCGATCCAGCCGCCGGCCGACCACTTCCGCAATGGCTCCGTAGTCGTCGCCGCCGGCCGCTTCTTTGATTTTAAACTTTTTATACGCGCCGCGGCGTGCATTGCCGTCCAGAAAGACCGTCATGGATGCCACGGCGTCGCTGCCTGCGGTGTTGGAAATGTCAAAGGCCTCGATGCGCTTCGGCTCTGCGCCCAGGCCCAGCATCTCTCCCAAAAGCGCCAGCGTTTTGTGTGAACGCTGTTCGCGTGTTTCGAGCGCTTCGAGCTCCAGCCTTGCATTGTCTGCCGCAAGGCGCACCATCGCCGCCTTTTCCCCGCGTTTGGGAAAAAGAACCGTGCAGCGCCTGCCGCGCAGCGAGGACAGCAGCTCCTCCACCCCGGAACAATCGTCAATTTCCCTGTCCAGCGCCAGCTCCCGAGGTGCGTTTTCGGCGCGGGTGTAATACTGCTTGGCAAAGCTCTCCAGCAAATCGGGCAGATCTTCTTCTTCCAGAGCGTCAAAAAACTCGGTTTTTTTATCGATCAGGCTGCCGCCCGCATAAGACAGCACGGTCACGGCGGCGCGCCGGGAGCGCACTGCGCACCCCAGCACATCAACATCTGACAGCGTCACGCCCGTTACCAGCCTGCTGCGGCCCAGCTTCTGCACAGCGCGCAGGCGGTCCCGGTACAGCGCAGCGGCCTCAAAATCCATCGCCTCTGCGCGCTCCTGCATCTTTTTCTCAAGGGACTCGGCCAGCGCTTCGCTTTTTCCCTCAAGCAGCAGCGTGCTCTGGTGCAAAAGCTCTGCATACTGCTGCGCACTGATCTTTCCCGTGCACACGCCGCAGCATTTTCCCAGATGCAGCATAAGGCAGGGGCGTTCCCTGCCGATGTCACGCGGAAACACCCGGCTGCAGCTGGGCAGTCCAAAGGTCTCGCGCACCGTTTCAATGGCGGCCTTGGCCGCACCGCGCCCGCCATACGGACCAAAATAGCGCGCGCCGTCATCCCGCCGGGCCGGCGCAATGCCAAAAGCCGCATATTCCCCCTGGGGCAGCCGCACATAAGGGTAGCCCTTGTCATCCTTGAGCAGGATGTTGTATTTCGGTTTGTAGCGCTTGATCAGTGTGTTTTCCAAAAGCAGCGCATCAAACTCCGTCTTGGCATAAATGGTCTCAAAGTCGCAGATATTTTCCACGAGCCGGCGCGTTTTGGCCGTGTGGGAAGCAAGGTTCGCAAAGTACTGACTGACGCGGTTTTTCAGCGCCTTTGCTTTGCCGACATAAATCACCTTGCCTTCCCGGTCGCGCATCAGGTATACGCCGGGCACCAGCGGAAGCTCATGCGCCTTGTCGCGCAGTTGCTGCAGCGTCATAATTTCCTCCAAAGCCATATAAAAAGCGCCGCGTTGATGCGCGGCGCTCCGGGAAAGTATGGGGTCTTATTCGCCGAAATTGGCGGCGATGAGCGCGCACAGCGCGTTGACAGCCTCCTCCTCATCGGGGCCTTCGGCTGAGATGGTGATGGTGCTGCCTTTGGTGATGCCCAGCGAGAGCACACCCAGAAGGCTCTTGGCATTGACCTTGCGGTCATCCTTTTCCACCATCATGGTGCTGCGGAACTCGTTGGCTTTCTGAATAAAAAAGGTTGCGGGCCGGGCGTAAAGCCCCACCTGATTGGTTACGGTGATATCCTTGGAAAACATAAGCTCCCTCGCTTCCTGAGATTCGGTTCAATGATTATTTTCTATTTTAGCAGATTCTTATGCGCTTGGCAATCCCTTTTATGTAAAATCACAGTATGAAGGACAGCAGAATCGGCATGAATGCGGCGGGGATCAGGTTTGCGACATTAAACTTTTTGATGCCCCACAGATCAAATCCTATCAGCATCAGTACGGCAGAGCCTACCAGCGACATCTGCCCGACGACCGCCATGGGAATGTATTCACCCAAAAAATACGCCAGCAGCGTAATGGCGCCCTGGTACACAAAGACCGACAGCGCCGACAAAATAACGCCGTAGCCGTAAACCGTGGCAAAAATAATGGATATCACGCCGTCCAGCACAGCCTTTGTCAAAAGCATGGACGGGTCGCCCATAATGCCATCCTGAATGGAGCCGATAATCGCCATGGCCCCGGAACAGAACAGCACCGTGGCGCAGGCAAACCCCACACCGATGTCAGCGCCTTCCTCCGCTCCCGGGCGCGACAGCTTTCGCTTTAAAAAATTAGCCACGCGGTTAAACATCCGGTCAATGCCAATGGCTTCTCCCAGCAAAGCGCCCAGCACAAGCGACAAAACCATTCCCAGCCCGTACGACGAGGTCAGCACCCCCTGCTGCGAAGCCGTGACCGCCTGCGTCACCACGCCCAGCACTCCCAGGAGAAACACCCCCGTGCCCTGCGCTGTAAATATGATTTCCTGAAACCGTTTTGGAATGCCCTTTTTAAACAAAAGCCCAACGGCTCCGCCCGCCACTACCGCGGCACTGTTGACCAGTGTGCCCAACCCTATCATGTTTTCTTTTTCTCCTTTTTGCTTTCTCCCGCTCGGGCGGCCCAGCCGCCCTGCGCGATACGCGCCGGAAGGCGCTTTACCGCAGCTGCGCTATGGTCACTCCGTCTTCGCCTTCGCCGTAGACCCCCAACCGGAAACTTTTGACCTGCGGCATACTCTTGAGTTCTGCCTGCACCGCCCTGCGCAGCACACCGGTGCCTTTTCCGTGGATGATGGTCACGGCCGTCAGATGCATCCGCTCCGCTCCGTCAATAAAACGCTCCAGCTCCATTACAGCCTCGTCGGCCGTCATGCCGCGCAAATCCAGGCTTGCCCCCTGCCCTTCCGGGCGCGGCACGCGCGCACCTGCCGTGCTTTTCGGCGCCTGAACACCTTTTGGCTTGCTTTCTTCAATAAACTGTATCTCGTCGGGGCTGACGGTGATTTTCATAATGCCCGCCTGCACATGCACTTTTCCGCCCGGCTCCGGCGTTTCCAAAACCGTGGCCCGGGTTTTGCTCGTCAGCAGCTCCACCGTATCCCCCGCACGCAGCGGCCTCGGCGGCGGGACGGCCTTTTTGCGCATTTTTTCAAGCGCTGCCTTGCGCTCGGCCTCGGAAATCTCGCCGCGCAGCGCGGCCCGCGCCTGTGCCAGATTGGGGTTTTTCCCGTCCTCCGCCTGCTGCCGCAGCCTTTTGGCTTCTGTCAGCACATATTCCGATGCGGCCCGCGCATTGCTGAGAATCTCCTGCGCCTTGAGCTTGGCCTCCATCACAAGCTTTTCCCGCTCATCCTCCAGCGTGCTCAAGCGCTGCCGCGCCGTCCGCTCGGCCTCGGCCGCCTGGGCGCGTGAGCGCTCCGCTGCCGCCAGCTTGCCTTCCAGCTCCTGCCGGCGCTCCTCAAGCCGGGAAATAACCTCTTCAAACCGCTTGCTGTCGGCGCCGATCCGGCTGTCCGCGCTGCGGATCACCGATTCGTCCAGCCCAAGCCTCGCTGCTATGGCAAAAGCATTGGATTTTCCCGGCACGCCAAACACCAGCCGGTACGTCGGACGAAGCGTCTGTACATCAAACTCACATGAGGCGTTTTCCACGCCGGGAGTTTCCAGCGCATACATTTTCAGCTCGGCGTAATGCGTGGTCGCAATGACGGCGCTGCCTTTGCGCCGCAGCTCTTCGATAATGGCCATGGCCAGCGCGGCGCCTTCCACAGGATCGGTGCCCGCCCCCAGCTCGTCGAGCAGCACCAGCGACCCGGTGTCCGCCTGCTGCAGAATATTCACAATGTTTTTCATGTGCGAGGAAAATGTCGACAGCGACTGTTCAATGCTCTGCTCGTCGCCGATGTCGGCCAGGATGCTGCTGCGTATACGTACCGTGCTGTCTTCTGCCGCGGGGATGTGCAGCCCGCACTGCGCCATGGCAGTCAAAAGCCCTACCGTTTTGATGCTCACGGTTTTGCCGCCGGTGTTGGGACCGGTGATAATGACGGTGTCGCACCGGCCGCCTATTTCGAAGTCAATGGGCACGGCGCTGTCAGCGGGGAGCAGCGGATGCCTTGCCCGGCGCAGAAGGGTTTTTCCGTCCTCTGCCAGCCGCGGGCGCTGCGCTTTCATTTTGTACGCCAGCTTTGCCCGCGCAAAAATGAAATCCAGCGCGCACAGCGTTTCATAATCGCGCTGTATCGCCCCGGCGCAGGAAGCTACCTCTGCCGAAAGCGAAGCCAGAATGCGTTCGATTTCGTGCTGTTCCTTGCCCGCAAGCACGCGGATGGCGTTGTTGAGGTCCACCACTGCCGTCGGCTCGATAAACAGCGTCGCACCGCTGGCCGACACGTCGTGCACAAGGCCGCCGAAAGCCGAACGGTACTCGGCCTTGACAGGCACGACATACCGCCCCGAACGGATGGTCACAAGGCTGTCCTGCAGCATTTTCTGATAGGTGGGCGACGAAGTGATGCGGTTGAGCACATCGCGCACGCGCGAAGATGACACGCGCATCTGCCGGCGGATGTCCTGAAGTTCGGAACTGGCTGAGTCGGCCACCTCCTCCTCGGACACAATGGACGAGGTGATTTTTTCTTCAAGATACTTGTTGCCCGAAAGCGAGGCAAACAGCTCGGACAGCGAGGTCTGCGCCTCACGCCGCCCCTCGGTATACCCGCGCACAACGCGGGCCGTATGCAAAAGGCGCGCTACGCTCAAAAGCTCCGAAAGGTTGAGTACGCCGCCCATGTCGGCGCGGCCCAGCGCATCCGCCAGGTTTTTTGCCCCGCCGAACGACGGGCTGCCGAACAGCCCTGTCAGCATGACGGCGTCGGCGCACTGCTGCTGCAAAAGCTCACAGCGGGCAAGCCCCGGCTCCGGCCGCAGCTCCAGCGCGCGCTTGCGCGCAAGCTCGGTCTGGGTTTCCTCGGCCAGCAGGGAAAGCACCTTGTCAAACTCCAGCGTGCGCAGTGATTTTTCCTGTAGTGTCATAAAAGTTCTCCTAAACTGCGATAAAAATCCAGCGTTTTAAAGCCGCGCTCCAGGCGCGACAACAGATACTTTTCGCAAAAGCCGCACAGTTCCTCCCTGCATTTTCCCTCCAGGGAAAACGCCAGTATACGCCGAAGCTCGCAGGTCAGTATGTACTGTGCGCAGCACAGCGCCCGCTCACCCAGCGCGCCGCGCAGTGTTTTTTCGTCGGGCGCATAGCCGCTCAGCGCGGCATAGCGCAGCTCAAAGGCCGCCTTGATTTTCCAGCGCTCGCTCAGTCCGCGTGACAGGGCATACAGGCTGTTGAGCGCCAGGCGGAGCACATCGGGCTGCAGCGGCGCGCCCTCCGCTTCCGTTGCCAGCACCTCTGCAAAGTACGCCGCGAGCGACATGGCGTCAAGGTCGCGGCTGAGCCCGGAAAACTGTTCCTTCGGCTCCGCGTCATCCAGGCGCAGCCGCCCTCCGTATTCAAACAGGGTCATTTCCGAATAACAAAAAAGCTGAACCGCCGGCAAAAGCGGACTTTTTTTGCGCCGGGCACCGCGTGCGCTGACCGTCAAAAGTCCCATGCGATCGGTCAGCACGGTCAGTATTTTGTCGCTCTCCCGGTAATCGACCGAGCGGAGCACAAGACCGTTTACCACGGTATGCATCAGCGCTTTCCCCTCTCTTCCGGCCTGTGCGAGCGCTCACTCGCCTTGTAATAGCAATAAGCCTGCGGCAGTCCCGTCTTTTTAAAAAGCTCCCACGCTGCGTCCTTCATGCTTTCACCTCACATGTAGTGTGAGCGCGCCGCCGCGTCTTCACCCGAAAGAAATAAAGGAAGCGCTGGAAAAAAGTTTTTTTACGGCTCTTCTGAAAGCCCCATGCTGCGGATTTGTGCAGGGTTGTTGCGCCAGTCCTCCTTCACCTTGACCCACAGCTCGAGAAACACCCGGGTGTCCAGCATGCTTTCGATTTCGGTCCGGGCCGCAGCGCCCACTTTTTTGAGCATCGCGCCGTTTTTGCCTATGATAATCCCCTTGTGGCTTTTCCGTTCGCAATACACCACGGCGCCGATTTCCATCAGCCCGTCTTCGCGCTCGTGATAGCGCTCCAGCTCCACGGCGATGCCGTGCGGCACCTCCTTGTCAAGCAGCTGCAAAAGCTTTTCGCGAATGACCTCCGCCACAAGGCGCTGCTCGGGCTGGTCGGACACCATGCCGTCAGGAAACAGCTGCGGTGAGCTCTGACACTGCTTTTTCAGCTCGTTTATCAGTTCATCGAGCCCGTCGCCGCCCGAGGCCGAAACAGGCACCACCGCATCGAAATCATAGGCCTCGCGATACAGGGCGATCACCTCGAGCAGCCCCTCTTTCCGGACGGTGTCAATCTTGTTGATAACCAGGATGCCCGGCAGGCGATACTCCTTCATTTTGTCAATAAGCAGCTGCTCGGGAATGCCGATGCGCGGCACGGGTTCCACGACGAGCACGGCGGCATCCACATCGGCCACCGTTTCGCTCACAACACGCACCATGGTTTCACCCAGCCGCGTTTTGGGCTTGTGCAGCCCCGGCGTATCGAGAAAAATCAGCTGGCAGTCCCCCGAATTGAGCACGCCCGTAATACGCGTACGCGTGGTCTGCGGCTTGTTCGATACAATGGCCACCTTGCTGCCCGTAAGGGCATTGGTCAGTGTGCTTTTTCCCACATTGGGGCGCCCGACAATGGAAAACACCCCGGTTTTTTCAATTTTGCTCATCCTACCTGCTCCTCACGTTTCAGACCAAGCAGCGCAAGGGCTTGTTCTTCTTTTTCGCGCATGGCCGCTTTTTCCGGGCCCTCATCCACATGGTCATAGCCCAGCAGGTGCAGCAGCGAGTGCACCGTCAGATACGCGCATTCGCGCTCCCGCGAGTGGCCGTACTCCTCCGCCTGCGCGCAGGCGCGTTCAAGCGAAATGAGTACATCGCCCAAAAACAGCTCTCCCGTTTCAGGCTCCCCGTCGATTTCCCGCTGCCCGTTATACTGCCCGCGGTAAAAATCGAGCATCGGAAAGGACAAAACATCGGTCGCCCGATCGATGCCGCGGATATTTCTGTTGACTTCCCGGATGCCCTCATCGTCGGTCAGCGTCACGTCGACCGACGCTTCAAAGGGATAGTCAAACAGCCCGAACGCCGCGCGCGCCGCGGCGCAGATCAGCTCCTGATCCCGCGCGGTATCCTGCTCAAGTTCACTGTAAACGGCAATTTCCAGCATGTTTATACTCTCTTTCTGCCCCATGCGCACATTTTCCCGTATACTATTATACTCCCCGCACTGCCAAATTACAATTCCTTTCGCGCCGCGCGCAAAAGCGCCCGCTCCGGTGAGCGGGCGCTGCCGTACGGTTATTTTTTCTGGTAACGGGTCCCCTGCCTGCGGGCCGGCGGCGCCGTTTGTTCCTCGTATTTTTCAAAGGCCTTGACAATCTGCCCCACCAGCTTGTGACGCACCACGTCACGCCCGCTCAGCTCCGTGACCTCGATGCCTTCGATGCCGCGCAGCAGCTCGGCGCATTTTCTAAGCCCCGACTCGCTGCCGACCGGAAGATCTATCTGCGTCACATCGCCCGTCAGAATCATCTTCGAGCCCTCTCCCAGACGGGTGAGAATCATTTTCAGCGACGTCATCACAAGGTTCTGGCATTCGTCGACGATGACCCCGGCGTTTTTCAGCGTGCGGCCGCGCATATAGGCCAGCGGCGCCACTTCAATGGTGCGGTTTTCCACATATTTCTGCACCGTGTCATGGCCCAGGATTTCATCCAGCGCGTCATACAGCGGGCGCAGGTACGGATCGACCTTGTTTTGCAGGTCGCCCGGTAAAAAGCCCAGTTTTTCACCCGCTTCCACCGCGGGGCGGCACATGATGATCTTGTCGATTTCCTTTCGCTTGAGCGCCGCGACCACGGCCGCCACCGCCAGATAGGTCTTGCCCGTTCCCGCCGGGCCGATGCAGATGGACACCGTATTTTTCCGAATGGCATCAATATATTTGCGCTGGCCGATGGTGCGGCATTTGATAGGTGCGCCCCGGTACGTAATGACGACGACATCTTTCATGGCGGCCAGCGCCGCTTCACTGTCGCCGCTGCGCACAAGATCAATCACACGCAGAACGGTAAACTCATCAATGCTTTCGCCGGCATGGCGCATCAGGCCCAGCGTCTTGAGAGTTTCCGCCGCAAGCTCGGTCTGCTCCTGCTCTGCGCCCTTGATTTCCACCGTGCCGTCGCGCGTCAAAACCGAAACCTGCAGCTGCTGCTCAATGGTCTTGAGATTGGCGTCGCCCACGCCGAACACATCCTGCAAAATGGCGATATCCAGTTCCATGGTTTGTGTGTGCAAAAAACTTTCCTCACTTCCGTATCAAGGCTGCCGCGGCACGGCACTGCCCAGCGGGACCTGCACGCCGCAGCGCTCCAGGCATTCCGCCTCAAGCACGGCGAGCCAGCGCCCTTCCTGCCGCTCAAAGGTATAGCCCAGCTCGGTCACGCTCAGGCACCCGGCCTGCCGCGTGAGCATGTCAAGCAGCCGCGCGTGCAGCGTCTCACTGCACCGCTCCTCGCTCACCGACAACGGCCTGCGCTCAAGCTCGATATAGGTTTCCGACACGAGTGTGAGCGGAAAACGCAGATTTTCCGACACCGAGAGGGTCTTTTTTTCTACTTTCTTATCATAACACGCATACGGCGCACTTTCAACCGGATACAGGTTAAACCGCTTCGTTCCGATGACAACCGCCCAGCGCGTCGTCTGCCTTCCCGTTTCCACCGCTTCGTCCAGGCTGTCGCTCAGCGCCAGGCGCACCGTCGGCCAGGTGCGGATCTGCGCCTCGGCGTCGGCCTGCACAAGCCAGGTTTCCCCCTGCTGGCTGACCATCGTACCCGATGCAATCAGATCCCCGTCCTGCAGCGTTTTTCCCACTTCTGTTTCCGCTTTTCCGCTGCGCACAATCAGCTTTTCCACCACGCCGGTCTTGTCGGCCACCACATCGCACGGCTCGTCGCCCTCTATGGCGCCTTCGGTGTTTTCGCGCTCACGCACCATGATCTGCGCATGGCTCCCCTTGATGTTGATCACAAGATACGACAGTCTCGCATCCTTTTCCAAAATGGTGTTTTGCAGCTTGTGCACATCGACAGCGCCCGCGCGCGTGCCCACGCCCAGGCCGTTTTGTTCCAGCAGCGCCAGCACTTCGGCCGGCGTCACGCTGCTGCAGCCTTCAATGCCGATGGTCCACACAAACCCCGACATGACATACAGCAAAATGCCGCACACCAGCATGCCCGCCAGCAGGGTATACCGGCGCCGGGCGCGTTTTCCGTAAAAGGGCGCGCCGTATTTCCCCAGCACCCGGATGCGGCACATGCACCGCCGTGCAAACGGCCGCAGCGCAAAAAATCCGGAGATGCGCACGCTGGCTTCCATGCGTTCCTCCGAAATCCGGCGCACCCCCCAAAATGCAATGCCGTTTGCGGCGCAGATGTTGAGAAAACGCTCAAGACCCGCTCCGCAAATCGCAATGCGCACGCTGCCGCGCACGAAGTTGACGCATTGCATCAGCATTCCTTGTCCTCCTCCTTGTTCAGCTGCACGGCCTCAATGTCACCCGTCACGGAAATTTCGCCGTGCGTCATGGCCTGAAGCTGCAGCCGGCGGCCCGTAATGCACACCGTCATCCCCCGCGCGGCGATGCGGATGCGCTGCTCACCGTATTCCACAATGCCGTGGTGCCGCTCCATCAGCAGCCGGCCGCTTCCCGTCATTTCAATGCGCGGCACATCCATAAACGCATACGCCGGCACATCCATTTCCGTCACGGCCTGCCGGATTTGCTCGCGCCACGATGCCGGATGTTCTTTTTCCCGTTTTTGCTTCACTGTGCTCCCTCCGCATGGATGCCGCGTTTGCCGCATATAGTTTGGGCAGATTTCCATTACAAGAAACGAGGCTCTGCCATGAACAGTATATTGCGCAAACGGTTTTTTCAGACACAGATTTATCTTGGCATCCTGCTGTTTGCCCTCGGTCTTGCCTTTTTCCCCCGCGAAGCGTCCCTGGCGGCCGTTCAGGGCATCGAGCTGTGCGCATCGGTGCTTGTGCCCTCGCTTTTTCCGTTTTTTGTGGTGTCGTCGATGTGCATGCGCACCGGGCTCGCCGCGCGCGCAGGACGGCTTTTTGAAAAGCCCATGCGGCTGCTTTTCCGGCTTCCGGGCGCCTGCGCAAGCGCATTTGCCCTCGGGCTGGCAGGCGGCTACCCTGTCGGTGCCTCCTCGGCCGCATCGCTTTTCCGGCAGGGCCTGTGCACGCGCCGGCAGGCCGAACGCCTTCTCGGCTTCTGCAACAACTGCGGCCCCGGCTTTATTTTCGGCGCTGTGGGCAGCGCCATGCTGGGAAGCCGGGCGCTGGGCGCCCTGCTCTATCTTTCCCACGTCGGGGCCAGCGTGTGCACCGGGCTTGTGCTGAGCCTGCCGTCGCGCCGCCTTGCCCCGCCGGAACGCGCCTCCCGCGCGCCCGCCGCCGAACCGATGCCCTTTGCCCGCGCTTTTACCGAATCGGTCACCGCTTCGTTTTCCTCCGTCCTCAATGTCAGCGCTTTTGTTATTTTCTTTGCCGTATTTACCCGGCTGTCCGCGCTGTCCGGCCTGTCCGGCGCCCTGGGCTCCCTCTTGCCCGGCCGGCTTCCCTCCGGCATGGCCGCCGCTCTTACAAACGGCTTTTTTGAAGTCACCGGCGGCGTGCAGAGCCTTGCATCGCTGTCCTGCCCGCTTTCTTTGAAGCTGACCGCCTGCGCGTTTTTGCTGGGCTGGGGCGGTCTTTCCGTCCACGGCCAGACCCTCAGCCTGACCGAACCCGCCGGCCTTTCTCCCCGCTTTTACTTTGCCGGCAAAGCGCTGCACGCCGCTTTTTCCGCCCTTTTTGCTGCGGCGGCGCTTCACTTTTTCCCTTCTGCCGCCCCGGTTTTTTTCTCTTTCAGCCCCGCCCTGCCGCCCGAGACGCCCCGACTTCTTTCTTCCCTGGCCTTTTCCCTGCGCGCGTCATTTGCCTGCCTGGGAATTTTTGCGGCACTTTCTCTCCTTTCCCGCATAATTTCCCATTGTAAAAAAAACAAAAAGACGGTATAATATTGTCAAAACACGGCAGGTGACAAAGGAGGGCGACGCGCCATGCTGTACGATGAACCCCCGCGCCGGGTGTGCGCTCTTTGCCAGTATGCCCGGGATTTTCGCGGCGATGAGATGCTGTGCGCAAAAAAAGGCCCGGTGTCCTTTGACTACCACTGCCGCTGCTTCCGCTATGATCCCATGCGGCGCAAGCCATCGCCGCCCGTCTTTCCCCGCGCGCTGCCCTCGCCCGAAGCTTTTGAGCTGTAAACAGATTTTTACAGGCATAGCTTGAAAGCTATGCCTTTTTTCTCTCCTACACCATTCTGACAGTAAATGAGGAACCTTCATGAAACTCAAACCCGCCGCACATTTCCGGGCAGCTTTCATTTTGCTGACCCTGCTCGCCATCGCCACTTCCATTGCCGTTTTATGGAACACGGTGCGACTGCAGGAAGAAATCGAAGATCGCACGCTTCGCTACGTTTCCGATGTTTCCTCTCAGCTGACAACGGATATCCACAACCGCCTGTTAAAAATCACCTCCGACCTTGCTTCCATGTGCGACAGCATCCAGCAGCTTCAGCAATACGGCGAAAACGCGGTCTACAGCTTTCTGACGCACAAAGCCGAGCTGCACAACTTTACTTCCCTTGCCATCATCCGGCCCGACGGACAGGTTTTTGAAACGGGCCATGAGCTGACCGATCCCCTTTCCCTTTCCGGCGTGCAGGCTTCCCTGGCCGGCGAAAGCGGCGTGTCCTTTATCGGGGAGCAAAGCATTTTTTACACCATTCCCATATATGCCGACAGCCAAGTCGTCGCCGTTCTCGGCGGCGTGCGCAACAAGGCCAACATGCAGCAGCTGATCCGCTCTCAAAGCTTTTCCGGCAAGGGGCTGACATGCATCATCGACCAAAAAGGCAGCGTCGTTATTTCGCCGACCGATCTCGCCCCGTTTCTGCAGCTCGACAGCCTGTTTGTCAAAGACTCTGACAGCGAGCTGACACAGCATATTATCCAAATGGAAAAGGACATGCCGGCCGGCAAAAGCGGAACGTTCCGTTTTCGTGCCGTGGACGGCTCGGACCTGATTCTCTCCTACGACCCGCTGGGCAGCTACGGCTGGGTGCTGCTCACCCTTGTGCCCAGCAACGTCATTTCTCTGACCATTGACAATTACATCCATCAAACCTTTTTCATTGTGGGCGGCGTTGTCCTGCTCATGGTCTTTATCGTACTGGCGCTGTTTCTCCTGCAGCGCTCCTATTACCGCCAGATGGAAAAAGCAGCCTTCTGCGACCGGCTGACCGGCGGCATGAACAACGCCGCTTTTCAGCTGCACTGCGAACAGGCCCTTTTGAACGCGCAGCCCGGAAGCTGCTGTGCCGCGCTGCTCAACATCAAAAACTTCAAGCTGATCAACGAGCGCTTCACCAGCCAGCGCGGCGATCAGGTGCTGCAGTGCATCATGGAAATCATCAGCGAACGCACCCGCAGCTGCGGCTTTGCCGCCCGCGCCGATGCCGACAACTTTTTCCTCTTTCTTCACGAGGGCAGCCCCGACAACATCAATGCGCTCATTGCCGACATTCAGGACCGCGCATGGCGCGCCGTCAAACACATCAACCCCGAAGACGGCGTCCCCTACCGTTTCGTGCTGCAGCCCGGCGTGTACATTATCGACGATCCCGGTCTGGAAATCACCGTCATCCAGGATCGCGCGAAAACCGCCTGCCGCAGCCGCCTTCCCTCGGAAGACGGCGTGTGCAAGTACTACGATGCCGCCATTACCCGCCGCCTTGCGCATGAGCAGGAGCTCAACGGCCTGTTTGAAACATCGCTTGAAAATCACGATTTTCAGGTCTACTTTCAGCCGAAAGTGTTTGTCAAAGACGGCTCTGTCGGCGGCGCCGAAGCGCTGGTGCGCTGGATTCACCCCCAGCGCGGCACCATTTACCCCTCAGACTTCATTCCCCTGTTTGAAAACAACGGCAACATCTGCCGGCTTGACCTTTATATATTCGAAGAGGTGTGCCGCCTGCTCCGCCGCCGCCTGGACTGCGGCTTTTTCCCGCTCCCCGTGTCGGTCAACCTGTCCCGGCAGCATTTCCGGCGCAGCGACTGCCTGAAGCCCTTTGCCGACATCGCTCAGCGCTATGAAATCCCCCGCGGCCTTATCGAGCTTGAACTGACAGAGTCCATCCTCTTCGATGACCAGAGCATCGAACAGATGAAGCAGCACATCCGGGATATGCACAGCTTTGGCTTTTTGTGTTCGCTGGACGACTTCGGCTCCGGCTATTCTTCGCTTGGCCTTTTAATGGAGTTTGACGTGGACGTCATCAAGCTGGACCGCCGGTTCTTCACCGATGTTTCGCGGGAAAAGACCCGCGAGGTCATACGCTCCGTCATTGAGCTTTCGCACACCATCGGCGCCGTGACCGTGGCCGAAGGCATCGAAACCATGGAGCAGCTCAACTTTATCCGCGAGGCCGGCTGCGACCTGGTGCAGGGATATATTTACGCAAAGCCCATGCCCGCGCCCATGTTTGAGCAGTGGCTCAACTCGCCCCCCTCGCCGCAGCAGTAACCGGACAGCAAAAAAGGCAGAGGTTCCGCCCTCTGCCTTTTTCTTTTTGCCCTGTTACAGCCCGTACACCTGCGGCCTGCGCGCCGACAGCAGCGGAAGCTGCCGGCGCACGCCTGCAACCTCCTCCAAATCCAGATCCACCATCAGAACCTCGGGCCCCGTCCCCGCGCGCGCCAGCACCTTCCCCCACGGAGAACAGGCAATGGTATTTGCATAGGACACATACACCCCCGCTTCGTCGCGCGCCGGCGCTATGCCGGCGGTAAACAGCTGGTTGTCCACCGCGCGCATCCGGAAGGTCAGCTCCCAATGCATCGGCCCGGTCGTCATGTTGAAGGCCGCGGGCACCAGCACCGCTTCGGCGCCTTTCAGAGCCATGGCCCGAAACAGCTCGGGAAACCGCACGTCAAAGCAGATGCACAGGCCAAACCTGTGGCCCTCTGCCTCAAACAGCGTCACTTCCGAGCCCGCCGTCAGCACCTCCGATTCGCAAAAATGCTGGCCGCCCTGCACATCAATGTCAAACAGGTGCACCTTTCGGTGGCGCGCAATCTCGCGCCCGTCCGGGCCGAACACAAAGCTCGTGTTGTACAGCTTTTCCCCGTCGCGTTCCGGAATGGAGCCCGCCACCAAAGTCAGCCCGAGCTCCGCCGCCGCGCGCGACATGGCCTGCCAGCTCTGCCCGCCGCGCGGCTCGGCATACTGCGGAAAACAGGCGTTGTCGTACGGGCACAAAAACATCTCCGGCAGAACCGCCATACGCGCCCCCTGCCCGGCCGCCTGCTCCGTCAGCTGCAGCGCGGTGCGCACATTGTGCTGCTTGTCGGCACACACCGGCATTTGTATCAGCGCGATTTTCATTGCCTTCCTCCCTTAAAAAACAATCATATCCCCCCGCCTTTTGCCATATAAATTATCAGAGAACAGGGCAGGGAGGGTTTTTCGTTTGAAAAGCGACGCTTACGCGCGATGTGTGGACATCGCCGCATACATCACCGAAACCGGCGCAACCGTGCGCCAGGCCGCAAAAAAATTTGGAGTTTCCAAAAGCACTGTCCATAAGGATGTAACCGAGCGTCTTTACAGCGTAAACCGTCCGCTGTATGAGCAGACCCAGCGCGTGCTGGCCCAGAACAAAAGCGAACGGCACCTGCGCGGCGGCGCCGCCACCCGCAGAAAATACCGCGGCGCCTGACAGTGCGCCGCGGTATTCTGTTTTTACGCCTCTTCCGGCCGCACCGTCAAATCGCAGAGCTTCGCACCGGTCACCCGCTGCAGCTCCCCGGGCGGCAGCTCCGCCTGCGCCCCGATTTTTCCGGCGCTGACCGCAATGCTTTGCTGCGCGCCCGCGCTGCTGTCCAGCCACACGGGAAAGCGCTTTTTCATGCCGATGGGAGAGCAGCCTCCGTGCACATACCCCGTCACCGGCAAAAGCTCGCTCTGACGCAGCATCTGCACCGACTTGACGCCCGCCGCGCGGGCCGCTTTTTTCAGATCCAGCTCTCTGTCCGCGGGGATGACAAAGACGAGCACCTCCCCGCTGCCTGCCCGCGTCACCAGCGTTTTAAACACCGACTGCGGCGCAAGCCCGGTCTTTCCCGCGACGCTCACCCCGTCGATTTTCCCGTCGGATGCATCATAATAATGCGCGGTATATGCCACCTTTGCCCGGTCAAGCTGCCGCATGACATTGGTTTTTTCCATGTGTCTTCTCCTTAAAAAGGCGAACGGAGTGTTCCGTTCGCCTTTTTTGCTGTTATTTCTGATGGTGCAGTACAACTTTGCCGGGCGTCGCTCCCGTCAGCTGCTTGTCGTGGTACACAACCTGCCCTCCGACAATGACATATTCAATGCCGTCGGCCAGCCGGCTCGACTCAAGGAAGTCTGCCGTGTCGCGTATCGTATCATAGTTGAACAGCACAAGATCGGCGTCCATGCCGTCGGCGATCACGCCTTTGCCGTCGATCATCTCAAGCTGCGCAGGAAGCTGAGTCATTTTGTGAATCATTTCTTCCAGTGTAAACAGCTTCTGCTCTTTGACAAAATAATTGATGGCGCGGGGCATCGTGCCGTATGCTCTGGGATGCGCGCGCTCTTTTTCCGACTTGACAATGCCGTCGGTGCCGGGGACCACGCTCGGATCGCGGATGATGTTGAACACATCCTGCTCATCCATGCAGAAGTAAATGGCCGACGCCACGCCCTTGTTGCGGATCATCAGGTCAAAGAACACGTCAAAGTCATCCATATTGTGCTTGCGGGCCGCCTCTCCGATGGTCATGCCCTCGTATTCCGGCGTTTCGGCGCAGCGGGATACAAAAACGCCGTCAAAGCCGCCGCAGTTGAGGTACTGATTTTCAAAGCCGGTGGCCGGATCCATCATTTCACGCTTGATCTGCTCGCGCATGGCGGGGTCCTTGAGCATTTCCACCATGCCAGGAATGCCCTTGGTAAAGTACTTGGGCGGGATGCACACGTTCAGGTGCGTCATCGACGCCGTGTACGGATACTGGTCGGCCGAAACGCGGATGCCTTCCTGCTGCGCCTTGTGAATCGCTTCCAGCACCTGCTTCGACATACCCCAGTTCTTCTTTCCGCACACCTTGAGGTGGGAGATGTGCACCCGGCAGCCGCTGCGGCGTCCCACTTCGATGGCCTCGGCCAGCGACTTGAGCACTTCGTCGCCCTCATTGCGCATGTGCGTGGTATAAAGGCCGTCGTACTCGGCAACCACCTTGCACAGCTCGGCAAACTCGTCGACGTCGGCATAGACGCTCGGAATGTAAATCAGACCGCTCGAAAGGCCGATGGCGCCGTGCTCCATTGCTTCGCGCATCATGCTCTTCATGTGATCAAGCTCCTGCGGGGTCGGCTTGCGGTTTTCAAACCCCATGGCCGCAATGCGCAGCGAAACATGGCCCACGTTAAACTTGACGTTTTCGGGCAGCTTCAGGGTGTTGACATACTTCAGGTAATTTTCAAAGCTCGTAAAGGTTTCCATTTCTTTCGGGAAACTGTCGGTAAAAATAGACATGCCATCCTGCATGAGCTTCATGTTCTGCGGGTTGACCGGGAACATGGAAAAGCCGCACTGCCCGGTCACATGGGTGGTGATGCCCTGCGACAGCTTGGAGACCGAGTTGAACTTTTTGCCCAGCGGGACGTCGCCGTGGGAGTGGGGATCGATAAAGCCCGGCGCAAGGCACAACCCCGCCGCGTCAATCACCTGCTGCGCAGGCTCCGCACAGTCTGCGGGCAGCACTTTGAGCTTCCCGTTTTCGCAGGCCACCGCCGCTTCAAACGCGGGTTTCCCCGTGCCGTCTATCACCCTGGCATTCTTTATCATCAATTCATACATAGTGCTTTCCTCCTTTTCTGCAATGCCATGGAAACGCACGGCCCTCCGCCTTTCGGCTGGCCGCCAAAAAAACGGAGGGCCTTTGCTCTATTGTATCAGGACGTTGCGCTAAAATCAACCGAACAGGTTGCCCGACAGAATGCCCACATAATTTCCGATAGAGTAGCCCCACAGGCCAACCAGGATGCCGGGGACGATCAAGGCGTTCCAGCCCTTGTTGATGGAGAAAGCCGCAGCCGTTGTGGGGCCGCCGATGGTGGCGCACGACGCGTTGCACAGGTCTTCCCAGTTCCACTTAAACAGCTTGCCGAAGCCGAACAGGAAGCCCAGGTTGCCCACGGTGACAAACACAATGGAGCACAGAATGATGACGCCCACCTTCAAAAGCTCCATAAGATCTGCCGCACCGCCGATGGTCACAAAGTACATCATGATCATGAAGGTGCCCATTTCCTCGGCGCCCGCGAGTTTGCGGAAGAACTTCGGGAACAACGTGACAAGGATAATGGTAATGGTGCAAATCAAAAGGTAAATCGAGCCAAACAGCTGATCCAGAATGGTCGGCAAACCCAGCGTTTTAACCCAGTTTGCAATCAAATCGCCGATGCCGCAAATGGCAAAAGTAGTGGCCAGGCTCATCGCCATGGACAAAAGGGATACGTTCTTGGGTTTCCAGTACTGCTCGGAGACCGAACCGGCGTTTTTGTCGACAGACGCTTCAAACGCATCGACATGCGGATGCGGGAAGGTTTTGCGCACCCACTTGCTGTCGGTCGCAGCGCCCAGGCCCAGCATGAGGAATGCAACCAGAAGGTTGGCCGCCACGGCCACAGCGCTGATATACGCCTGATCCAGTCCGAAAGCATTTCCGCAGGCCACAAGGTTGACAGTGCCGCCGACATGGGCGCCGACTTCCATCGCCACAATGCCGCCGATATT
>CANUCM010000047.1 GCA_947856675.1 uncultured Clostridia bacterium
CAGCGGAAGATAAAATGTCCTGTTGCGCTCGGCATTTTCGATGATTTCCCTTGCGGACAGAAGACACCACCTGTCCCCGTTTGTTTCCCGGAGCAGCGCTTTCAGCTCATTGGGGAAAGGATGCCCAACCGCCCTTTCGGCGCTTTCTATTTCACTGTCAGGGCAGGACGGCTGAATACTGACCCACTCATTTCCCTGCGACAGCTTTTGAATCAATTCTTTATACATATTGACCTCCACACTGTCCCGGTGCACACGCCCGTCTGACCGGAAGCGTGTTCTTCTATCCGAAAAACCAGTGTACCACGCCGCGCGAAATGGACAGCCCCAAAGAACGCGACAGGCTGAGGGACGCTTCATTGTGGGTTTCAATCTGGCCGAACGGCACCTCGCCGCGTGCCAGCGCCGCATTGATGCAGGCGGCCATCAGCGCACGGGCCAGACCCATACGGCGATACTCGGGCAGCACATGCAAAAGCCCCTGCGCCCCCTCGGTGTGCTGGCCGATAAACCCGGCCAGCTCGCCTTTGACAAACGCGCCCAGCATGACGCCGGCCTCTGTCCGGGCGGTGATGTACCCCGGCGAGGCATGGGTATACACCCGCTCCAGCAGAGCACAGTGCCGTCTGTCGAGCGTTTCAATCACGGTGTCGGGCGGCAGGGGCACCGTAAGCGGCTGCTTTTTTTCGTACACGGAATGGAAGCAGTGCATGCGCAGCGGACGATCGGGCACGGCCGGCCCCAAAACTTCCAGGGCAAAGTCCTGGTGGGCGGCAATGTCCTCCGGGCTTTCCGAAAGCAGCGGCAGCCAGCCCTGCAGCACCTCAGGCCGCGCGGCGCTGACCTGCCAGAGGCCGGCCTCCCTGTCGCGCAGCAGTACGCCGTCGTCCGAAGCGTGCACGATATCCGCATGCCCGCGGCGGATGCACTCGCTCATGCAGACATGCAGCAGCGGATCACGCGAAAGCCAGCAAATGGCCCGGTCCTGCATGCTTATTTCCCTCCGAACTTCTGTTTGGCGCGCAGCTGGTTGTTGAGAATGCGCTTGCGGATGCGCAGGTTTTTGGGCGTGACCTCAATCAGCTCGTCTTCCGTAATAAACTCAATACACATTTCAAGGCTCATATGCCGCGGCGGCGTCAGGCGCAAAGCCTCGTCTGAACCGCTGGCGCGCATGTTGGTGACGTGTTTTTTCTTGCACACGTTGACATTGATGTCCTCGCCTTTGGGCGACTGGCCAACCACCATGCCCTCATACACCTGCGTCCCGGGGCCGATAAACAGCACGCCGCGCTCCTGTGCGTTGTACAGGCCGTACGTAACCGCTTCGCCCGTTTCAAAAGCGACCAGCGAACCGGTGGGCCGGGTAGGAATTTCGCCGCGGTACGGCTGGAAGCTGTCAAACACCGAGCTCATAATGCCTTCGCCGCGCGTGTCGGTCAAAAACTCGTTGCGATACCCGAACAAGCCGCGCGAAGGAATCAGGTATTCAATGCGCATGCGGTCACCCTGCGGCGCCATGTGCACAAGCTCGCCGCGGCGCGCACCCAGCTTTTCCATGACCGCGCCGACATAATCGGCCGGCACATCGCACACAAAGCGCTCGACCGGCTCCATCAGCACGCCGTTTTCCTCATGTGTCAGCACCTTGGGCGCGCCCACCATGAACTCATACCCTTCGCGGCGCATGGTTTCAATCAAAATGGACAGATGCATTTCCCCGCGCCCGGACACGCGGAAGCTCTCGGTTGTATCGGTGTCCTGCACCCTGAGCGACACGTCTTTCAAAAGCTCGCGGTACAGCCGCTCGCGCAGATGCCGCGACGTGACAAACTTGCCCTCGCGGCCGGCAAAGGGGCCGTTGTTGACCGAGAAGGTCATCTCGACCGTAGGCTCGGAAATCTTGACAAAGGACAGCGCCTCCGGCACCTCCACATCGCATATTGTATCGCCGATGGTGATGTCGGCGATGCCCGAAAGGCAGATGATGTCGCCCGCCCGGGCTTCCTCGATGGGGGTGCGCTTCAGGCCTTCTATCTGGAACAAATTGACCGCCTTGGCCCGGTAATCGGGGTGGTTCTGATGATAATGCGTCACAACGATGTCCTGGTTTTTGCGGATGGTGCCGCGTTCAATGCGCCCGGTGCAGGTGCGCCCCACATAGTCATTGTAGTCAATGGAGGACACCAGCATCTGCAGCGGTCCGTCGGGATCGCCCTGCGGGGGATCGATGTGCGACAAAATGGTTTCAAACAGCGGAACCAGATTTTCCATCGGCCCGTCGGGCGACAGCGAGGCCGTGCCGTCGCGCCCGGAGCAGAACAGCACGGGGCTGTTGAGCTGATCGTCGTTGGCATCCAGGCTGATGAGCAGATCGAGCACCTCGTCGACCACCTCGTCGATGCGCGCATCGGGACGGTCGATTTTGTTGATGACGACAATGACCTTGTGCCCCAGCGACAGCGCCTTCTGCAAAACAAAGCGGGTCTGGGGCATGGGGCCTTCCGCCGCGTCGACCAGCAGCAAAACGCCGTTGACCATTTTAAGCACGCGCTCCACCTCGCCGCCGAAATCGGCATGGCCCGGGGTGTCCACCACGTTGATCTTGACGTCTTTATAGTATACCGAGGTGTTTTTCGCCAGAATGGTGATGCCCCGCTCGCGTTCGAGGTCCCCCGAGTCCATCACCCGGTCGGCCACCGCCTGATTCTCGCGGAAAACACCGCTTTGCTTGAGCATCTCGTCGACCAGGGTGGTTTTGCCGTGGTCAACGTGCGCGACAATGGCAATGTTGCGCAAGTCATTTCGTACCATAGGATAAAACCTCACAAAGTTGGATTTTTAACGGTTTATTATACATCCTTCCGGCCTTTTTTGTCAACGACTGCAGCGTACACCCGGTACATTCCGCAGCCCGCAAGAACCCCCAGCGCATTGAGCAGCACGTCGTCCACGTCCACCGACCGCAGGGTCAGCACCTGCACAAGCTCAATGCACGCCGAAATGCCGGCGCCGGCCAAAGTGGTTTTCCACCACACGCGCCACCGGCGCCACAAAAGAGGCAGGAAAAAACCGATGGGCGCAAACATCACAACGTTCCCAACGATGTTGACGGCAAAAGCCGCCCCGCCCGCGCGGCCAAAATACTCGCGAATCGTGTGCAGCGGCAGAAGGTTGATTCCGCCGCGGCGCGCGTTCCACCCCTCGGAAAACACCGTGGCGGGATAGCTCCGCCCGTTTTGGCCGACATGCCATTCCGGCAAAAGCGTCTGGGACGCCAGTCCGGCACAAAACATGACAAAAAGGCACAAAGCCAGCTCGCGCGCCGCGCGCACGGGCCGTTTTTTGCTTTTCAGCCACAAAAAGCGCGCTCCTGCAAACAGCACGAGCGCGCCCAGCATCCACGGCGCCATGCGCCGGAAATATCCCAAAATCACCGTCATACAATCGATTCCCCTTCTGCCCTCTGAGCCCGGGCAAGGAGCTTCTGCGCCTCTTTGTCGCCCAGGCGGGCCTTCAGGTACACCGCATCCATATCGTGCTCTTCAAAGCGCCCCTGCACATAGCTTTCCGCCAGCAGGCTGCCCGCTTCAATGGCGCGGTGGTAATACTCATAAGCCTTGTGCTGGTTTTTCTCCACAAGATCGCCCGTTTCAAAGGCGCGTCCCAGGGAAAACAGCGCCGCGGCATCGCCCGTTTTCGCCCTGGACAGCTGTTCCATCAGTTCACGCAGACGCACTCGCAGCACAGCCGCCTCATCGCTGCCCGCCTTGGCCGCACGGTTGAGCCACCCCAAAGCACGCGGGTAGTCGGGCGTGACCGTGCCGTCGCAGTACATGCGGGCAAGGTACAGCATGGCC
>CANUCM010000048.1 GCA_947856675.1 uncultured Clostridia bacterium
CACATGCGGCGCTTGTAGGCCAGCATGCCGCCCGGGCAGTTCATGGGCTTGATGGCGTAGTCTTCGCCGTCGATTTTGGTAAAGTACATGTTCTCCTTGTAATGATCCCAGTGACCGCTGCGGTGCCACAGCGACTCGTTGAGAATCATGGGCGTGCGGATTTCCTCATAGCCCGCGCGCTTGTGCTCGCGCCGCCAGAAATCCTCAAGGATGTTGCGCAGCACCATGCCCTTGGGCAAAAAGAACGGAAAGCCCGGGCCCTCTTCGGCAAACATAAACAAATCCAGCTCGCGCCCCAGCTTGCGGTGGTCGCGCTTTTTGGCCTCCTCGAGCATCTGCAGGTACTCGTCGAGGTCGGACTTTTTGGAAAAGGCCGTGCCGTAAATGCGCTGCAGCATTTTGCGGCTGGAGTCGCCGCGCCAGTAGGCGCCCGTCACCGACGTCAGCTTGAGCGCCTTGACCCCGCCCGTCGAAACAAGGTGCGGGCCGGCGCACAAATCGCAGAAGTCGCCCTGGGTGTAAAACGAGATGTCCTCGCCCTCGGGCAGGTTTTCAATCAGCTCGATTTTGTACGGCTCGCCCGCCATCTTCTCAAGCGCCTGCTCGCGGCTGAGCACCGTGCGCTCAAGCGGCAGGTTCTGCTTGACGATGCGCTTCATTTCGGCCTCAATTTTTTCAAGGTCCTCCTGCGTAAAGGACTCGTCGCGGTCAAAGTCGTAATAAAACCCGTTTTCAATGGCCGGGCCGATGGCAAAGCGCGCGTCGGGGAACAGGTGCTGCACCGCCTGCGCCAGAATGTGCGCCGCCGTGTGCCGCAGCGCCCAGCGGCCCATTTCATCCTGAAAGGTCAGGATGCTCAGGCGGTCGCCCTCGTGCAGCGGGGTGGTCAAATCGCGCGTTTCCCCGTTGATGTCGCAGCAAAGCGCCGCGCGCGCAAGCCCCTCGGATATGGCTTTGGCCGCGTCGAGCGCCGTCGCGCCCCCGGCCAGGCTCAGAACCTTTCCGTCCTTGAGCGTAATGTTCATACAAAAGACTTCCCTTCGTCGTAATTTTTCAAAAAATAAAAGCCTCTGCACCCCAAAAAGGGATGCAGAGGCGATTTTTTGCAAAAAACCGTGGTTCCACTCTGCTTGAAGCCCAAAAAAGGCTCCCGCTTGTGCGCCGGTAACGGCGGCGTGCCGGCGGTGCCTGCACCCCAAGCGGCTTCGGCATCGCTCCTCCCGGGTGGTGTGGAAGCCCTGCCCGCCCCGGGCGCGCTTTCAGCCGGCGGCGCTCCCTCTCTGCGTGGGCGTTTTTTGCATGGTTCCGTCCCGTTCATCGGATTTTCCGTATACACTGACACTATATCAGTATTTTTTACCCCTGTCAAGCCCTTAAATGCGCGGGGCGGCTCTTGCCGCCGCGGCCCGGTTTTGCTATACTGAAGGAAAGTCTTGCAAGAGGAAGGATGTCTGCCATGCTGGAAATCTCCCGCGAGCACGTTGTGTGCTCCCTGTCGTCCCTGCACAAGCCCGCCGCCCGCTGCGCAAGCGGCGACACCGTGGTGTTTCACACCCGCGACTGCTACAACGATGAAATCCAAACCGAAACCGACTGCCCGGCAAGCGAGTACGCAAACCCCGCCACCGGCCCGCTGTTTGTCGAGGGCGCCGAGCCGGGCGACGTTTTGAAGGTGGAAATCCTCAAAATTGAAACGGCCGACCGCGGCGTCATGCGCACGGCCCCCGGCCACGGCGCCTATCAGCACGTCATCTCCGAGCGCTGCGTGCGGTTTTTCCCCATCGAAAACGGCGAAATCCCCTTTGACGGGCACCTGCGCATCCCCGCCGACGTCATGATAGGCGTCATCGGCACGGCCCCCGCCGAGGGCGAGGACATCTCGACCGAAACGCCGCGCGAGCACGGCGGCAACATGGACTGCCGTCTTATCACCGCCGGCACGACGCTGTACCTGCCCGTCTTTGCCCCGGGCGCGCTGCTGGCCATCGGCGATCTGCACGCCGCCATGGGCGACGGCGAAACCCTCATCTGCGGCCTTGAGTGCCGCGGCACGGTCACCGTGCGCGTCACGGCCCTCAAAAACGCCTGCCTGCCCACGCCCTGCGTCGCCACCGCCCAGGGGCTGAGCACCATCCAGTCGGCCCCGACGCTCGACGAGGCCGCCGTGCTCGCCTCGCGCGCCATGCACGCCTTTTTGACCCGCACCTGCCCGCTCGACAACGCCGCCGCCGGCATGCTGCTTTCGCTGCAGGGGCACCTTGTCGTGTGCCAGATCGTCGACCCGCTGCTGACCGTGCGCATGGATCTTCCGCAGTACATCCTCGACGCCTACGGCGTTGTGCTGCCGTAACATGCAGGCGTTTTCCCGCTTTGTGCGGCGCGAGGCCGTTTTGTGCGCCGCCTTTGCCGCCGCCTTGTGCTCCATGCTTTTTGTCCCGCCCGACGCGCGCTACGCCGGCTACATCGACCTGCGCGTGCTCGCCCTTTTGTGGTGCCTGATGCTGATTGTCGCGGGGCTTTTGGGCTGCGGCGTGTTCGAAGCGCTGGCGCAGAAGCTGCTTTCGGGCAAAAAAAGCGTGCGCAGCATCTGCCTTGCGCTGACGCTCGCGCCCTTTTTCTGCTCCATGCTCATCACAAACGACGTGGCGCTTTTGACCTTTGTGCCCTTTGCGCTTCTGGTGCTTGAAAGCGCGGGGCTTGACCGGCTTGTCGTGCCCGTCGTCGTTTTGCAGACCGTCGCGGCCAACCTCGGCAGCATGGCCACCCCCGTCGGCAACCCGCAGAACCTCTATCTCTACGCCCGCTTTTCACTGCAGCCCGGCGGGTTTTTCCGCGCGGTGCTTCCCCTTGCGCTCGCGAGCCTCGCCGCCTGCGTGCTCTTGTGCCTGCGCCTGCGCGGCCCCTCGGTTTCCATGCGCTTTGAGCGCCCCGCCGCCCTCGACACCGGCCTGCGCCTGCGCCTTTTGTGCGCGCTGTTTGCCGTGTGCCTTCTGTGCGTTTTCCGCATCGTGCACTACGCCTTCGCCTTTGCGCTGACGCTTGCCTACGCCCTCGCCTTTGACCGCCCGCTTCTTAAAAAAGCCGACTACGCCCTGCTTTTGACCTTTGTCTGCTTTTTTGTCTTTTCGGGCAACATCGGGCGCTGCGCGCCGCTGCGCACGCTGCTTTCGGGCCTGATGCAAAAAAGCGCCCTTTTGACCTCGCTGGGCTTAGGCCAGATTATCAGCAATGTGCCCGCGGCGCTTTTGCTGTCGGGCTTTACCGAAAACTGGCGCGGCCTTCTGGCCGGCGTCAACATCGGCGGCCTGGGCACGCCCGTCGCGTCGCTGGCCAGCCTGATTTCGCTCAAGCTGTACTCCCGCTCAAAAGGCGCCCGCACCGGCCGCTTTCTGCGCGTCTTTACGCTGTACAACGCGGGCTTTCTTGTGCTGCTGCTTTTGGTGCAGGCGCTGTGCACCGCGCTCGCCCGGTAAAAAACGCCCCCGCGGGGGCGTTTTTTTTACTGCATCGACTGCAAAAGCTGCTCGATGGTCTCCTGCGCGTCGGCCACCAGCTTATACTGCGCGGCCCCGAAAATGGGCGCCTCGGGGTCCTGGTTGACGGCGATGACGGTTTTGGCCCCCGTCATGCCCGCAAGGTGCTGTATAGCGCCCGAAATGCCGAAGGCCACCAGCACGCGCGGACGCACCGACGTGCCCGTCTGGCCTATCTGGTGCTCGCGTCCGGCCCAGCCCATGTCGCACAGCGGGCGCGAAACGCCCACCTGCGCGCCCGCCCTTTCGGCCAGCTCAAACAGCCGCTCGAGCGTTTTGCGCGTGCCGATGCCGCGCCCGGCCGAAAAAATGACTTCGGCCTTTTCGATGCCCGCGCCCTGCCCGCGCGGCGTGCGCGAGAGAATGTGCACGCGGCCGGGGCCTTTCGGGCCTTCGGTGGGCACGATTTCGCCGCGCCGCGGCGCGCCGCCCTCCGGCAGCGGCATGACGCCCGGGCGCACGGTGGCCATCTGCGGCCGGTGCGCCGGGGTGATGATGGTGGCCATGAGGTTTCCGCCGAAGGCGGGGCGCGTCTGGTGCAGAAGGCCGGTTTCGGCGCAGGTGGAAAGCGCGGTGCAGTCGGCCGTCAGGCCGGTATGAAGCCGCGCGGCCACACGCGGCGCCAGCTGCCGGCCAAACAGCGTCGCGCCGAACAGCAGAATGTCGGGGCGGTGCTGCGCGGCAAGCGCGCAGACCCAGTCGGCGTACGGCTCGTCGAGCGTTTCATGAAGATACGGGCTTTGGCAGGTAAACACGCAGTCGGCGCCCGCGTCAATGAGCCTTCGGGCCTCGTCCGGGCTGTCTGCGGGCAAAAGGGCGCACACGCGCGCGCCGCTCTGGTCTGCAAGCCTGCGGGCGCAGGCGCAAAGCTCGAGCGCCACGGGCAAAAGCCCCTGGCTCCCGCGCTGGGCAAACACCCAGATGCCGCCGCCCGCCTCGTGCACGCGCGCGCGCTCGCGCCGTATGGCAAGGGCCGATTGCGGGCAGGCGCGCACACATTCGCCGCACAGCACGCACCGCCCGCCGTCAATGACAAGGGTTTTGTTTTCCACGCGCAGGGCCGACTGCGGGCAGGCGCGCACGCACAGGCCGCAGCCGACGCAGGCTTTTTTGCTGACAGAAAGGGACATTATTCCAAAACCTCCCGTAAAAGCGTACACAGCTGCCCGGCGTCCGCAAGCGTCTGTGCCCGGCCGCGGCCCTGCGGCGCCGCGGTGGAAAGCACCTGCGTCGGCGAGCCTGAAAGCCCGCATTTTTCCGGGTCGGCTCCGGCTTCGGCGCACGACAGCGTGCGCACGTCATGGCGCAGCGAGCGCGCAACGCCGTCGATGGACGGCATGCGCGGCACGCCCAGCTCGCGCGTGACCGTCAAAAGCGCGGGCAGGGGCACGCGCACCTGCTCGGCGCCGTCGTCGGTTTCGCGCCGGACGACAAGCGCGTCCTGCTGCGGCTCTATGGCAAACACGTCGCACACGCAGGGAATGCCCAGGCGCTCTGAAAGCTCGGGGCCTATCTGCGCGGTGTCGCCGTCGACGGCCATGCGCCCGCACAAAATGAGGTCAAACCCGCCCAGCGCGGACACGCCCAGCGACAGCGCGTAAGAAGTGGCAAGCGTGTCGGCGCCGGCAAAGGCGCGGTCGGTCAAAAGCAGCGTTTGGTCGGCGCCGCGGGCGACGCAGTCGCGCAGCATGTCGGCGCAGGCGGGAATGCCCATGCTCAAAACGCTCACCGTGCCGCCCAACCGCTCGCGCAGGCACAGCGCGGCCTCCAGCGCGTGGCTGTCAAAGGGGTTGATAACGGCTTCGCAGCCGTCGCGGATGATGGTGCCGGTGTCGGGGTCGAGCCGCACCTCGCCCGAGGAGGGCACCTGCTTTGCACACACGAGAATGTTCATAAAAGCTCCTTTGCATTTCCAAACAGATTGCCGCACCCCAGGCGCAGATGCGGGTCAAAGGCCTGCTTTACGCGCAGCATGCCGCGCAGCGTGCCGCGGCCGACCATGATTTCGAGGAAAGGCGCCTTGAGCTTGCCCACGCCGTGTTCGGCCGAAACGGCGCCGCCCAGGCGCGTGACCTCATGCGCCCACTGCGCAAAAAGCTGCGAGGCGCGCGCATGCTCCTGCATGTCGCGGGGAAGGATGTTGACATGCAGGTGGCTGTCGCCGATGTGTCCCCACACGGCGTATTCAAAGCCCTGCTCACGCAGCGTGCGCAGGTAAATGTCCATCATTTCGGAAAGCGCGCCGTCGGGCACCGACATGTCGCTGCCGCGCTTGGAAAGCGAGGGGAAGCGCGCGCGGCGCTCGTCGATGAGCGAGTTGACGCATTCGGGCACCGCGTGGCGGAAAAAGGTCAGCGTTTCGCGGTCGGTCTCGGTGCGCGCCACAAGCGAGCGCGCGCTGTCGCCGCCCGCGGCGCGCTGCAGCTCGCCCAGGCGCAAAAGCGCTTCCTGCGCCTGCAGTGCCGCGCGGCAGTGCAGCTCGGCGTACACCGCCGTGCTGCCCAGCGCCTGAGGGTCGGGCAGGC
>CANUCM010000049.1 GCA_947856675.1 uncultured Clostridia bacterium
TTGCAAAGGCTTCCATATTATTTTCCATGCTCCAGCTCCTCCAATGCCTCGTTGATGCGCATTTTGCATCGTTCCTGCCCCAAAAGCCCCATAATCGCATACAGGTCGGGGGTGTTTTTGCGTCCCGTCAGCGCAGTGCGCAGCACCGTGCTGACGTCGCCGACATGCCCCTTGTAGCCCGAAGGGTCGGCCTTGTACGCCTTGACGTCGGGGCAGAATCCCGTCTGCGCCGCAACGCCGCGGATTTTTTCAAACCAGGTTTCCTTTGAATCGGAAACGTCCATCACCTCAAGATAGGCACGCAGCACCGCCGCGCGATCGCACGGCGCCACCGTTTCGGCCTGCTCGCCCTGCTTTGTGCGCAGCGCGTCGTAAAAATAGGACACATAAGCGCGCACATCGCTCCATTTTGCAATGTCCTTGCGCGGCTTGGCGCCGCCGCGGTCAATGGCGAAAATGCCCCGGGCGTATTCCATGTCGGCGGAAAGCACGTCATACAGCTCCCTGTCAAAGCTCTGCGCCCATTGGCAGGCCTGCTGCGCAACCTGCCCGGCCTCCATGCGCGAAATGACGGCGGCCGAAACGCTGTCGAGCTTGGCAAGGTCAAACAGCGCGCCCGACTGGCTCATTTTCTTGAGCGAGAAGGGGAAAAGCCGGCAGTCTTCGGTCTTGTTCTGCCTGCGCCAGTCCTCAAAGTTGGAATTGAGCAGCGTGAGCAGGTATTCGACCACCGCTTCGGCCGGATAGCCCTCGCGCACAAAATACTCCACCGACGCCTCGGGGTCGCGGCGCTTGGACAGCTTGCGGCGCGAGCCGTCCTCCTCTTTCATCACCGGCGACACGTGCGCAAAGCGCGGAGCCTTCAGGCCCAGCACATAGAAAAGCTGCAGGTGGATGGGGGCAGAGGGCACCCATTCCTCGCCGCGCACAACATGGGTTGTGCCCATCAGCGTGTCGTCGACCACATGCGCAAAATGATAGGTCGGGATGCCGTCGCGCTTGAGCAGCACGATGTCTACGATGTTTTCATCCATTTCTATCTCGCCGCGGATGGCGTCGCGCAGCTTGACGCGGCCGCCCGGCTTGCCCGGTGAGCGCAGGCGCACGACATAGGGCTTGCCCTCGCGGATGTTTTGCTCGATTTGCTCATATGTCAGGCTGCGGCAGCGGGCAAACTCGCCATGGTACCCCGGCAGCACCTTTTGGCTTTCCTGCTCGGCGCGGATTTCGGCCAGCTCCTCCTCGGTACAGAAGCACGGGTAGGCCAGCCCCTTTTCCACAAGCTCCTTGCAGAAGCTCTGGTAAATCCCGGCGCGGCGGCTCTGCACATACGGGCCGTAAGCGCCCTGCTCTGTACCGTCTGCGCGCACGCCTTCATCAAACCGGATGCCGAAGGCGTCGAGCCCGCGGATGATGCCCGAAACGCCGTCCTGCTGCTCGCGCTTTTTGTCGGTATCCTCGATGCGCAAAAAGCACACGCCGCCGCTTTGGTGCGCCAGGCGTTCACACACGAGAGCGGTGTATACACCGCCAATGTGCAGAAAACCGGTGGGGCTGGGCGCAAATCGCGTGACCATGGCCCCCTCGGGCAGGCTGCGGGGCGGGTACACTTCGGTCAAGTACTGCTTTGCCTGTTTCTCAATGTGCGGAAACAGAAGCTCGGCCAGGCGGCGGTTGTCATCCATAATCCTTTTCAACTCCATCAAACTATCTGGCTTGTCCAAACGTCTATTTCGCGGAAAGCGCTTTCGTGACGCATTCGCAGATACTATATTATATATCATTTTTTCCCAATCCGCAATAAACCCGGCCCATTTGTTAAACTTTTCTGAAGCTCTGGTATGCGTGGGAAGAATGTGATATACTGTTGCTTGCTGACGCATTGTCACACCGTTTATACTATAATGGAGAATACTTATGGGACGATATGAACAGGGCTCACGCCCATCCTCTGCTAGAAAAAAGGGCTCGGCGACCGCAGCCAGACGCAAACGGCGGCGGCGCATTCTGGCCGTCGCCGTTTGCGTCACACTGTCGCTGTGTATCTGGCTTGCCATCTACCTTTCCACCCCGCCGGCCCAGGTCACACCCCCGCCGGCCGACGATCCGCCCGAGGATTCCAATACGGCCGGCAGTGTCACGCCGCCGTCCACCACGGATGAACCGCAGCGTTCACGCAAGCCGCAGTTTTACACCGTGCTGCTCGTCGGAACCATGGACGATTACAACACCGACACCATTATGCTGGCCTCAATCGATTCGGAAAACGACATCGTCAACGTCATTTCCATCCCGCGCGACACCATGGTCGACATCGACGCCAAAAACATGAAAATCAACGGCGCCTACGGCCGCGAGGGCATTGAGGAGCTATGCCGCGAAGTCCAGGACATCACCGACATCTACCCCGATTTTTACTGCGTTGTCAACGTGGCCTCCTTTATTGAAATCGTCGACCTGTTCGGCGGCGTGGAGTTTGACGTGCCGTATGACATGTACCATCCCGACGCCGACTCCAAGTACACCATCAACCTGAAAAAAGGCCTGCAGACGCTCGACGGCAAAAAAGCGCTGCAGATGGTCCGTTACCGCGGCACCAACCAGTCGGACTTCGGCCGCATGGAGCTGCAGCGCAATTTCCTCATTGCCGTTGCCAAAAAAGTGCTCAGCGAGTTCAGCCTGTCCCAGGTGACCGACCTCGTCCCCATCGCGTACGAAAGCGTCAAAACCAACATGCCCATCAAAGACATGCTGTGGTTTTACCAGAACGTCGTGGCCGAAATCGACTTTGACGCAAACGTCCATTTCCACGCCATGCCTGTCGAAGCAACAGGACGGTATAACGGCCTTGCGTACGTTTACCTGGACAAGCAGGGCGTGGCCGATCTGCTGAACCAGACGGTCAACCCCTACGACATGGACATTCTGGCAGACGACCTCAACATCATCCGCCTCGAAAGCTGAAAAAAGGGAAGCGCCGCGCGCTTCCCTTTTTTATTCTTTGCTTACAGCAGTTCTGCCAGCAGTATGGCGGCTTCCGCTCTGGACACCACATCATAGATGCCCACGCCGTGCGGAAGTTCAAACGCGCTTCCCTGGTACGCCGCGATGCACGCCGCAAACTCTCCGCCCTTGACGGCCGCGCCGGCGTCAAACGCCGTGCTGCCCTGCAGCACGCCGAGCGATATCGCCCACACGGCCGCATCATGGTACCAGGCCGAGGGGCTGATGCCAAACTGCTCTTCCTGGCTGACCGCCGGGCTGCCGGCCAGACGGTACAGCATGGCCACGGCTTCGGCGCGCGTCAGCGCATCATCGGTGCCGAAAACATGCTCCTCTTTGCCGTTGACAATCTGCGCGCGGTACAGCGCCATGACGGCGTCATAGGCGCGGTGCTCGCGGGGCAGGTCGGAAAAGACCGGCGCCGTGTCCACGACGAACACGGCATCGGGCGCCAGGCGCACCACCTGGGGCATGAAGCGCGTACCGCCGGTGCCTTCGATTTCCGCGCCGTTTTTCTCAATCTGCAGGCTGTAGCGGCCCGGCTGCGCCTGCGGCAGCGCAATCTGGCCCTTTTCGTCGGTCTGGCCCAGCGTTTCGCCGTCCCACAGCACGCTGACGCCCGGCACCGGCTGCGCGGCCTGTACCCACTGGCCGTCTTCGCCTTCCTGCCACACCAGCGCCGTCACGGTCAGCACGCCGTCCTCGCTCTCCAAAATGGGAACCAGCGTGTCAAGGTCGCCGTAGTACAGCACGATGTCCTCACCGCCCTGCAGGGTGTACTGCCCCATGCTGACCGACGGCGACTGCCCGTTGACGCAGTAGTTCCAGCCGCCGTATGTGCCCATGCCCTCTTCTTCGCCGAAAATGGAGGTGAAGTAGGTTCCGTAGGGGCCCTCCGACTCGGTGTACTGGTTTTCCCCGATCAGCGCGCGCACCGCGTCGGCTACCGTCAGCTCACCCGGCTTGCCGGGCAGGATGGCTTTTTTCCACACGCCGAGGTTTTCGGAAACGCCCTCGACACGCATGGAAATGGTCACGGTTTCGGTCTGCGTGCCAGCCTGCGTTTCGGCCGCCAGCGCCGGCACCGCGGCCACCATGGCCAGCGCCAGCATCAGGCACAACATTTTCTTCAGCATACTCTCTCGCTTCTTTCATAAAAAATTTATTTTCCGTTATATTTCCTGCCGGCCTTCCAGCGCGCGCGTCAGCGTCACCTCGTCAGAAAACTCAAGATGCCCGCCCACCGGCACGCCGTAAGCCAGCCGCGTTGTCTTCACTCCAAACGGCTTGAGCAGCCGCGTCAGGTACATGGCGGTCGTTTCCCCCTCAGTGTCCGGGTTGGTCGCCATGATGACCTCCCGCACGTCGGTGTCGGCCACGCGGCGCAAAAGCTCCTTGATGCGGATGTCCTCCGGGCCAATGCCGCTGAGCGGGGAAATCACACCGTGCAGCACATGGTACAGGCCATGGTACTCCCGCGTGCGCTCGATGGCCAAAAGGTCCTTGGGGTCGCTGACGACGCAGATCGTCGTGCTGTCGCGCCGGCTGTCCGAACAGATGGGGCAGACCTCCCCTTCGGTCAGGTTCTGACACACCTTGCAGGTGTGGATGCTGCGGCGTGCCTGCAAAACGGCCTCGGCCAGCTCCTCTGCCCCGCCTTCGGGCATGGACAGCACATAAAACGCCAGCCGCTGCGCGCTCTTGTGCCCAATGCCCGGCAGCCGCTCAAACTGTTCAATGAGCTTTTCCAGCGGCGGTGCGAAATATTTCATGCCGCGCCTCTCAGAAGGAAAGCCCCGGCATGCCGCCCGTCACCTTCTGCATTTCGCGCGCGGTGGTTTCCTCGCACTGCGCAAACGCCTCGTTGACGGCCGCCATGACCAGATCGGCCAGCATGTCCGCGTCGTCCGGATCGATCACCTCGGGCGAGATGCTCAGGCTCTTGAGCTGCTTCTGGCTGACAACCGCCGTCACGGCGCCGCCTCCGGCACTGGCCTGAAACTCGCGGTTTTCCAGCTCCTGCTGCAGCTTCTGCATGTCCTGCTGCATTTTCTGAGCCTGCTTCATCAGGGCGTTCATATTAAAACCCCCGGGCATTTTTCCGCCTTTCATGGATAAATCCTCCTCAATGTTTGTCAGATATCGGTTGCTCACGTATGGATACGCCGCGCTTTACGGCATTTTCCCGGATTTCCGCAAGGCCGGGGCTGTGCCCGCGCGCCTTTTTCTTGCCCTTTTCCTCCACCAGCACCGCCGGATACCCCAGCTGCTGCGCGGCCTGCTCAAACACGGCCAGCACGTCAGGCTTGGACATGAAGCCCACCGCTTCCGAGGGCACCGCCAGCGTCAGACGCCCCGGCGCCGGAATAAAATCGGTCCAGTCAAAGTAAATGCGCACGCCGCGGTTGACCTTGTCGCCCACCAGCGCGGCAAAGCGCTCACGCACGCCGTCGTCGCCGCCCGTGCCGCTCTGTGCCTCGGTCCGCACCGGCCCCGCCGCGGGCTGCTCCGGCCCGGGCTGCTTGGCCGGCCCGGACTCCTCCCGCCACGGCGGCGTGTCATCGTCCGCAGGGCGCTTCGCCGGCGCCGCCGAAACCGCCCCGGCCGGCACCGCCGTCTGCCCCGCGCCGTACCGGAGCGCCATTTTGATCAGGCACATTTCACCGTCGGTGCGCCGGATGGCCGTGCGCGTCAGCCGCGACAAAAGCTCCGACGCCGTTTTTACAAAGTACTCCAGAAGCTGCACGTCGATTCCGTCCGCCAGTGCCCGCAGGCCCTCCGGATCGCCCGCGCACGACGAAATCAGGTATTCGCTCAGCCCGGTCGTCTTGAGAATGTACACATCCCGCATCACATTCAAAAGCTCGTCAAAAAACGACGTGACATCCCGGCCCTGCATATAGCTTTCGGTAAACAGGCGCAAAGCGCCCGGTGCGTCGCCGTCAATCAGCGCCTGCATGGTGCGCTTCAGCGTTTCGCCCGACGCGATGCCCAGCGCGGCCGTCACCGTCTGCACATCCACCGCCGACTGCCCGCCGCGCGCGCGGTCCAGCAGGGAAATGGCGTCGCGCATCGATCCGTCGCCCAGCCGTGCAAGCAGCGCCGCGGCGTCCGGCGTCAGTTCAATGCCCTCGCTGCGCGCAATCCGGCTCAGCCGCTCCGACAGCGTCTGCGGCGCAATGCGCCGGAAGTCGTATCTCTGGCAGCGCGACAAAATGGTCGCGGGCACTTTGTGCAGCTCGGTCGTGGCCAGAATGAACAGCACATGCTCGGGCGGCTCTTCCAGGATTTTCAAAAGCGCGTTAAAGGCCCCTGCCGACAGCATATGCACTTCGTCAATGATATACACCCTGCGCCGCAGCATTGACGGGGCAAACACCGCTTCATCGCGGATTTCACGGATGTTGTCGACGCCGTTGTTGCTGGCCGCGTCAATTTCCGTGACGTCGAGCGCATTTTCCTCAAGCACGGCGCGGCAGGCGGCGCATTCGTTGCAGGGGTTCCCGTCGCGCGGCGCCTCACAGCAAACCGCACGCGCCAGGATTTTGGCACAGGTGGTCTTGCCCGTGCCGCGCGTCCCGGTAAAAAGGTACGCGTGGGACACCCGGCCGCTTTGCACCTGCGCGCGCAGCGCATCGGTAATGTGCTGCTGCCCGCACACGTCGTCAAACGTCAGCGGACGCCATTTCCGGTACAATGCCACATGCGCCATATCGCCGCCCCCTTACAGATAAAAATTGATTCGACAACCGAAATTGTCGAATCAATACGGCAATTGACCCTGCCGTGCAAGGCATTTCGAATTGTGCGCTTCGTCCGGAATCGGCATCCCCGGCTCAAGGTCGGCATGCCCGCGGCACACGCAAGGTGCCGCTTAATGCTGCTCGGTTCCCCGCCTGACATGGTTCA
>CANUCM010000050.1 GCA_947856675.1 uncultured Clostridia bacterium
GGCACCAGCACAATACCGCCGCCTGCGCCGAAAAAACCGCACACCAGCCCGGCCAGCGCCCCCGCCGTCAGATATTTTGCCCTCAGCACAGCCTGTCCGCTCACGGCACACACCCCCGGCTCCTGGATTCTTTCCATAGTGTGTGCGCGCAGGGCACACTTATTCCCGCTGTGCCAGCATACGCGCTGCGTGCGGCAAATGCTGTATCACATCGCTCGGCAGCATGCCGTATTCACCCAGCCCGGCCCTCGCCCAGTCGGCCGCCGCGCCGTGCAGCCACACGGCTGCCAGCGCCGCGCTGCACAGCGGCACACCCTGCGCCGCCAGCGAGGCGAGAACGCCCGCAAGCACGTCGCCGCTGCCGCCCTTTGCCAGACCGCTGTTGCCCCCGTCAAACAGCCACAGCCCTCCGTCAGGCGCGGCGACGGTGGTACAGCTGTCCTTCAAAACGAGCACCACTTCATATTCACGCGCAAATGCCGGTGCGATTTCAAAGCGCCGGCGCGCGACGTCCTGTATCGGCAGGCCGCACAAGCGCGCCATTTCACCCAGATGCGGCGTCAAAACGGCCCGCCCCGCGCACCGCGCCAAAAGCTGCGGCTCCTGCGCGAGCAGCGTCAGTGCGTCAGCGTCCAGCACCACCGGTCCCGAAAACCCCGAGAGCAGCCGCTCAAGCCGGCGCCGGCTGTCCGCGCACACCGAAAGCCCGCAGCCGCACAGCACCGCGTCGGCCCACGCCAGCTCTTCCTCCAGCCGCTCCGGACTGCCGTGCAGGCATTCCGGCAGGCGCACCGCCGCGGCCGCGCGCACGCTTTGCGGGGCAGAAAGGCGCACCAGGCCCACGCCGCTCCGCAGCGCCGCGCCGCACGAAAGCAGCGCCGCGCCGGGCATCTCGTCGCTGCCGCACACGGCCAGCAGGCGGCCGAAGGTCCCTTTATGGCCGTCGGCCGGCCGGGCGGGAAGCCCATGCGCCGCCGTCTGCCGGTCCAGCCGCTCCAGCGCGCCGGCCGCCGCCAGCTGTTCCTGCGTAATTCCGATGTCGAGCACCGTGCAGTGGCCGCACAGCGCCGCCGAGCTTTTCAGCAGGTGTCCCGGCTTCAGGCAGGCAAACGCAAGCGTCTGCGCCGCGCGCAGCGCATGCCCGTCGCACTCGCCCGTATCAAGGTTGACCCCCGAAGGGCCGTCCAGCGCGACAACCGGCAGGCCGCTGCGCTGCGCCGCGTCGAACAGCGGCACCAGGTGCTCCGGCAGCGCCCCGGAAAAGCCCGTGCCGAACACAGCGTCCACAATCAGCTCGCAGCCCTCCAAAAGCCGCTCAAACCCGCCGTCGGGCAGCGGCAAATCCAGCACCTCGGCCCCTGTCTGCTCCAAAAGCTCGAGGTTGTGCTGCGCAAGCGGCGACAGCCTTGTCCCCATGACAAACACCACCACCGGCACATGCCCGCGCCCGCGCAGCACGCGCGCCATCACAAGCCCGTCGCCGCCGTTGTTGCCCTTTCCGCACAGGATAACCGCCCGGCTGCCGGGACGCAGCGAAGGCATCACCTTGTGCGCCGCAAGCGTGCCGGCCCGCTCCATCAGCTCCGCATAGCTGACGCCCGAGCTGTCGGCCAGCTTTTCCGCCGCGCGCATGGCGGATGAACCCGCAATCCTCGTCATTGTCCGCGCCCCCCATCGTGTTTTTTCGTATTATAGCATAAAATCGCGGCGCTGCACAACCGTCCCGCCCTCAAACAGCAAAAAGCCCGGCGCTGACCGCCGGGCTTTTCTTACAGGGTATGTTGTTGTTATTTGACCTCGACTTTGGCGCCGGCTTCTTCCATGCGCTTGACAATCGCGTCGCACTCGTCCTTCGAAACGTTCTCCTTGATGGGCTTCGGAGCGTTGTCGACCAGTTCCTTGGCTTCCTTCAGGCCCAGGCCGGTCAGCTCGCGGACAGCCTTGATGACTTCGATCTTCTTGTCGCCGATGGAAGCCAGAACCGGGGTGAACTCGGTCTTCTCCTCCGCGGCAGCGGCGCCGGCGCCGGCAGCGGGAGCGGCCATCATGGCAACAGGGGCGGCGGCGGAAACGCCGAACTCTTCTTCCAGAGCCTTGACCAGTTCGGACAGTTCCAGAACGGTAAGGGCTTTCACTTCTTCAATCAGCTGGGTAACTTTTTCGCTAGCCATTTGTACTACCTCCAAAATGTTTAGAATGGATTCTGCAAATCAGGCTTCGGCCGGCGCTTCGGCAGCGGCCTCGGCGGGGGCGCCCTGCTTTTCGGCGATCGCGTTGATCACGCGGGCAAAGGCGGCGATGGGTGCCTGGAACGTACCGAGCACCGTGGCAAGCAGCACGTCCTTGCTGGGCAGCTCGCCAATCGACTTGATGGTGTCGGCATCGACAACCTTGCCTTCGATAAAGCCGGCCTTGATCTTAAAGACCTTCTCGTTCTTCTTGGCAAAGTCAACAATGAGCTTGGCCGGGGCAATGGGGTCTTCCATGCCGAGAGCCAGAGCGGTCGTGCCGTTGAGGATGGGCTCAAGCTCGCCAAAACCGATTTCATTGACGGCAAACCGGGTCAGGGTGTTCTTGACGACGGAATACTCGACGCCGGCCTTTCTCAGCTCGGCACGCAGCTTGGTGTCAGCCTCGACGGTAATGCCTTTGTAATCGACAAACACGCCGGCGCTGGCATTGCGCATCTTTTCAGCCATCTCGCTGACGATGGCCTGCTTTTGAGCCAGAACTTTTGCGTTGGGCATTTGCGTTTCACCTCCGAATGGGAATGTTGCGGAAAATAACGGTGCCCTCACGCACAAAACGTGAGGGCACACGAATACTGCACAAAAGAACAACTTTCGGCACCCTCGGCAGGACGGCCGCGCCGTTTACGAGATTTCTCTCCTGCTGTCTGCGGAATGACACTTTGTGTATTATACCAGCAGACCCGAGGGCCTGTCAAGTACTTTGCGGGAAAATCAGACCAGCTTGGCAGGGTTGACCTTGACGCCCGGGCCCATGGTCGTCGCAATGACGCAGGAGCGGACGTACTGGCCCTTGGCCGCGGCCGGCTTGGCCTTGATGATGGCACCCATCAGGGCGTCAAAGTTCTCCTGCAGCTTTTCAGCGCCGAAGGAAGCCTTGCCCAGCGGGCAGTGGATGATGTTGGTCTTGTCCAGGCGGTACTCGAT
>CANUCM010000051.1 GCA_947856675.1 uncultured Clostridia bacterium
CCGGGGTTTCGGGTGTTTCCGGGGTTTCGGGTGTTTCCGGGGTTTCGGGTGTTTCCGGCGTTTCGGGTGTTTCCGGCGTTTCGGGTGTTTCCGGCGTGTCCGGCGTTTCCGGTGTTTCGGGTGTTTCCGGGGTCTCGGGTGTTTCGGGGGTTTCCGGCGTTTCCGGGGTCTCGGGCGTTTCGGGAGGCGCGTCATCCTCTCCGGAACCGCTCACGGCACTTTCCGGCTTGCTTGTGGGATATGTGCTCGCGTCAATCAGGCTGAGCTCGGTGATCGGTTCATTATACGGATTGAGCTGCTCATTGACAAGCTCCAGTATGCCCTGTTCATCCGGCACATAATAGGACTGCATGTGCCCGTAATCGGCCTCCCACAAATACCGGGCGCCGCCGGGAAGAATGGACATGGAAATGTCGTCCGAGTCCATGGAGAGGGCCTGGATTCCCAGCCACATCAGCTCGCCCATGGCCATATCGGTTTCCGTGTTGTCCAGAATCGCGCTGGCAATGTCCGAAACCTTCAGCAGGTTGCTCGGACTCAAAAGCTGCTCCGCCACCGCCTGGATAAACTCCTGCTGGCAAGCGATGCGTTCAATGTCCCCGCCGGGATACCCGCCCGGCACGCCCGGGTTGTTTTTGCGGAAACGGATCAGCTGCAGCGCTTCGTCGCCGTACAGGCGCTGTTCCCCGGGGAGCAGGTCGATATACAAATCCTGCGTCGGATCGGTGTACAGCATGCGAACCGGCACGTCAAACACAACGCCGCCGATGGCGTTAATCAAATCGGCAAAGCCCTGAAAATCCACCACGACATACCGGTCGATTTTAAAGCCGAGAAGCATTTGCAGCTCCTCGCGGAGCTGATCCACTCCTCCGTTGAAGGCGCTGTTGATTTTCTTGATGCTGCGCTTGACGTTGGACATTGTATCGCGCGGGACATTCACCATATTGATTTTCTGGCTTTTCACATCGTACGCCGCCACAATAATGGTGTCCGTACGCGTCCCGCCGTCATCGGTTCCGCACAGAAGGAAGGTGTAATAATCCTCCTTGCGCGTTTTGTTTTCATCCTCAACAAAGGGTTTGATAAGCTCCCCTTCGTAATAATCGCGGCCCTGCTCCGGCTCCTGTGAAGCAATCGTTTCCTTTTCCGGTTCCTTGCTGATGTCGGGCGGGCGCACAAAGCTGAACGCCGCCACAACCCCTGCAATCACCACAGCTGCAACGCCGCCTGCTATCCACAAAATTTTCTTCTTTGCCGCCGGGCTCAGTGGTTTTTTGGCTTTACTGACTCGGTGTGGCCTATGCTCGTTCATTGTTCTTCTCTCTCTTCATGGCATCCAGAGCCAGATAGGCATCCGGGTGCGGTCTTTTCCCCTGTGCGCACACATAAGCGCATGTCTGCTCCATATTGTCGATCACAGCGCTGTCCAGGTCGCGCCGCGCCTTTTCCCGCAGCTGCTCCAGCCCGGGATACGCCCGCCCCGGCTCAATGGAATCGGCGATAAAAAGGATCTTGTCAAGAAGGCTCATGCCGGGGCTGCCCAGCGTATGGCTCCGGATGGCCTGCGCCACCGACGGCGGCGCGCCGTATTCCCGCAAGGCCAAAACGCTTCCCGTCAGGGCGTGCAGAAGCTGCGGATATTCTTTGGAATCATATTGAATGATTATACCGTACTTTTCCAGAAGATTCAACTGTTTTTCCACGGGCATCTCGCGGGCGCAGTCATGAAGCAGCGCGGCCAGACGCGCTTCGTACTCGTCCTCTTTCCATATCCGCGCCAGCTCTGCGGCTTCCTGCTCCACCCTCAGCGTGTGCTGCAGCCGCCTGTCTGACAAAATACGCCCCATGCGCAAGCGCACCTCGTCCAGCGCAGGCCGCGGGCGGTACAGCCCATGGTGGCAGATATACCGCTGCACCGTTTCCAGCAGCATTTCACCGTTTTGCCCCTCGCGGTACTGGGTGGAGCTGAGCGGCAAAACAGGATTTTTCACGATGTCAACCCGGGCGCCGATGCTGAGACGCAGCTGCTGCGCGGCGCGCTCGATGTCGCGCTCTTTTTCGGGCTTGCGCTGCAAAGCCGCCAGACGGCAGATTGCTGCGATGCTTTCGGGCTCGCGCCAGCGCGCAAAGCTTTCCAGCATGTCGTCGCCCACCACAAGCCACAGCGTGTCGTCGGGAAAGCGCTTTTTCAGCTCGCGCACCGTATCGGCGGTGTAGCTCTTTCCCTCACGTTCCAGCTCCAGGGTGCACACCCGGGCATGTTCGATTTCCCGCGCGCACAGCTCGGTCATGCGCAGGCGGTGCACCGCAGACGGCGTATTGGCCGGCAGCTGCTTGTGCGGCGGAATCCCGGCGGGCATGAGCAGGATGCAGTCAAGCGCAAGGGCCCGGACACAGGCGCGCGCCGCTTCCACATGCCCCCTATGCGGCGGGTTAAAGGTCCCGCCGAACATTGCGATGCGGCTCATCGCGGCAGCTCAATGACAGGCTTCTGCGCGTTGCGCCGGTACAGCACAAACCGCGTGCCGATACACTGCACAGGCTCGGCATTGAGCTTGAGGCACAGCATTTCACATGCCTGCCGCGCCGTGAGCAGGGAGCTTTCCAGCACACGGCCCTTAATCAGTTCGCGCGCGCTGAGCGCCTCGTCCACCGACCGTTCCACCCCTTCGGTAATGCCGTCTTTTCCCACCTGCACAATGGTTTCAAGGCCGTTGGCCATTGAGCGCAGCGCCGCTCTTTGTTTGCTTGTCAGCATAAAGTATTCTCACTTTCTCACGATTTTATTGATGCGCGCTTTGCGGCCGGCGAAGCCACGCAAGTGCCGCGTCCAGCGCGTCTTGCTGCGCGCCCGTTTCGATGTCCGGCTCAAAAATGTCGCCGCGCGCCGCGCTGTCTGCCGGCATGATGTGCTTTGTTGAAATCTGCACAAGCTGCTTGCTGCACGGCAGACACACCAGGACAATGTCGGTATAGCTGTCGGGGGCGTTGGAGGGAGGGGTCCCTACCACAACAGCGTTGTCCCAGCCCCGGGCTGCATAACACAAATCCTGCGCCGCCGAAGCGGTATCGCCATCGCACAGCACAGCCACCCTGCACCGGGGCTGCCCGCTTCCGGCGGTGCCCTGCGCGCCTTGCTCCGGCGCCTGTGCATCCACGCCGGCATAGAGATCCAGGTATTCGGCCCTCTCGTCAAGCTCCGCCGACGGGCGCGACCAGGAATGTACAAAATACCCCCGCAGGTCCATTCCCATCTCCTGCCAAAACGGCATCCACACCGCAGAGCTGCCGCCGCCGTTTCCCCGCACATCCAGCACAACCTGGCTTCCGCCTTCGTCCAGATAGGCGCGCAGCGTTTCCAGCATGTCATCCAGCTCTTTCTGCTGCTGCGGTAACGATATCATGCAGGTTCCCATGCGCAAAACCAGCGCCCCGCCTTCCCGGTACGCCGCGAGGCTGTCGTCAAAATATGTCTGTCCGGCGGACACGAGGCCTCCTGCCGTGCACAAAAGGGTCTGCTCACCGCCCGCTGTCCCGGATACGGTGACCTTTTTTCCTTCTGCGCCCAGCATTTCCAAAAGCGCCACGCTGCCGCAGTACCTCTCGTAATTCTTTTCTCTCCCGTTCTGGTTTTCAGCCGGCAGCAGGCTGGAAACCGCGGCCAGCACCCGTTCGGTGTCCACTCCGCCGAGGCTGACGACAACGCCGTCACGCTGCCCCTCATCATCAAGACGCCACAGCTTGCCGTCTGCGTACTCCATGGACAGACTCAAAAAGCCCTTTTCGCTCAGCCATAAAGAAATTTCCGTGTTCCGCGTATGCTGATCGGAAAGCACCGTCAAAAAGCGCTGCGAAGCCAAAAGAAACTCATCCCACGAGCCGTAAAAATCGCTGCAATCCTCCAAAAAACGCTGCCTGGCCTGCTCATAGCCCTCCGGCACGCTCTCGGCAAAGCCTTCCGGCACGCATTCCGCAGGGGCAAACATGGGGTGTATGCGCTCCACCGCCTCTATCAGTGCCTGCGCGTCCTGCCGCGCAGTCTGCGCCGTACACGGGAGCGCAGGTTCTTCCCCTCGCACGGCCAGCATATAACCGTCAATGCTCCCCTCCAACGGCTCGCTCTGCGTTTTTTGCATAAAGAGGAACCATCCGAACGCCAGACAAAGCACCGCCGCGCACAGCACGTACCGATTTTTCGTTTTCATAAAAGACTCCTTGCGTTTTACGGCAAATCCTCCCCCAGGCGCCGGGCAAAGGCCTGCAGCGCTTTTCCGCGGTGGGAAATGGCGTTTTTGCGCTCGGGCGGCAGCTGCGCAAACGTCATTTCTTCTGCCGGAACATAAAACACCGGGTCGTAACCGAAGCCGCCGCTGCCGCGGCACTGCGTCAAAATCACGCCTTCGCACTGTCCGCGCGTTACAATCTCGCGCCCGTCCGGGAACACGCAGGCCACCGCCGACACAAAGCGCGCCGTGCGCTGTGCCTCGGGCACGTTTTTCATATTGTGCAAAAGCAGCTGCACACGGTCTTCATCGGTGCCTTCGCAGTAGCGCGCCGAGTGCACGCCCGGCGCGCCGTGCAGTGCGTCGACCTCAAGCCCCGAGTCGTCGGCTACTGCGGCAAGGCCGCTTGCCCTGCAGGCGCTGCGCGCCTTGATGAGCGCGTTTTCTTCAAAGGTCTGGCCGGTTTCCTCCGGTTCGGACACCACACCGCACTGCGCGAGGGAAACCACTTCATGCCCCAGCGCCCCCAGGATGGCGCGCAGCTCCAAAAGCTTTTTCTGGTTGTTGCTTGCCAGTATGAACTTCATTGCTCTCACCCAAACAGATGCCCGATGGCCTCACGCTGTTTTTGCACCAGCTGCCGGATGGCGCCTTCGGCCAGAGTGTACATTTCATCCATTTCCTTTTTGGAAAACGGCCGTTCCTCGCCCGTCCCCTGCAGCTCAATGATTTTCCCCTCGTCGTCCATGACGAAGTTGAAATCCACCTCTCCGCCGCTGTCCTCCACATAATTGAGGTCCACCATGGGTGTGTCGTTGACAATGCCCGCACTGACCGCCGCGACATAGGAGTACAGCGGAAGCTGCTGGAACACACCCTCCTGCCGCAGCTTGTCGAGAGCCAGGACCAATGCGCAGAAGCCCCCGGTAATGCTGGCGCAGCGCGTTCCGCCGTCGGCCTGAATGACATCGCAGTCGATGATGATGGTTCTCTCGCCCAAGCGGGAAAGATCCACCGCGCCCCGCAGCGCCCGGCCGATCAGCCGCTGGATCTCCGTGCTCCGGGGAGCCTGCTTCAATTTACTGATATCCCGCTTATTGCGGGTTTCCGTGGCACGCGGCAGCATGGAATATTCCGCGGTGATCCAGCCCTTTCCGGTTCCGGCAAGGTAGGGCGGCACCCCTTCCTCAACCGTAGCGGTGCAGATCACCTTGGTGTTCCCCTGGCAATACAGCAC
>CANUCM010000052.1 GCA_947856675.1 uncultured Clostridia bacterium
AGCTGCATGGCGGCGTACAGCATGACGGCCACGTCGCCGCGCAAAGCGCTTTCGCTGCCCGATTTCCCGCCGGAAATGCCCAGCTCAAGGGCTTTGTCCGTGCAGTTTTCGGGCCAGGTGCCGGCGAGGTCCTCTTCCCTGTAGCCCAGCGCGCGCACGAGAATGGTGCACACCTCGTCATAGCTGACGGGGTCTTCGGGGCGGAAAGTGCCTTCTGCGTCGCCTTTGATGACGCCGATTCTCTGCGCATAGGCGATGACCGGCTCGGCCCAGTGACCGGCCGTATCGCTCAGCGAGCCGGAATACACGGCGAGGCCTTCATCGTAAAAGCCCAGGGCGGCGATGATCAGCTTTGCCATCTCGGCGCGGCGGATTGTCTGTTCGGGACGGAAGCTTCCGTCGGGGTACCCGTCAATGACGCCCAGCGAGGCGAGGGCCTCGGCGGCCTCCTGACATGCAAGGCCCTGCACGTCGGCAAACGACGGCGAAGCCGCGTCCTCCGCGGCGGCCGGCAGTGCGAGCGGCGTGCACAGCATGATGCAGACAAGCATCCACGACATCCATTTTTTCATTTCTTTGCAACTCCTCCTTTGTATTATAAAGGGCGGTGCCCTTTATTTCCCGGTTAAAAAAGCCAGCGGCAGAATAAAGGGCCCGCCTGAGCGGGCCCTTAAAAAAATCGATGCTCCGATTTTGTACTATACCACGGTCGGGCGCGGCTGTAAAGGGTTTTTTACAGCGGCTTGACGCGGCCGCCGCAAAACTCGATGGCGGCGCGGGCCAGCTCGGCGGTGGGGTCGACAAAGTCGCCCGGCGGGCACAGCTGCTCGATGATAATGGGCAGCTCGGTGCAGCCGAGAATAAAGTAGTCGGCGCCGGCCTCGTGCATACCGGCCATGAGCGAAGCCAGGGGGGCGCGGTCGCGCAGCACCTCGCCGCCCTTGACGCGGTAAATGAGGTCCATCAGCACCTGCTGGCCTGCCTCGTCGGGCAAAACGTACGGCACGCCGGCCTTTTCCAGCGCGCGGGAATACAGGCCGCTTTTGAGGGTGCCGGTGGTGCCCCAGACGCCGGCGGTTTTGCCCGGGAACAGGCTGGCGCAGCGCAGGGCCGTCACCTCCAGCATGTCGATAAAGGGCACGTCGGAATGGGCGCGCAGCTCGTCGATGAAGTAGTGGGCTGTATTGCACGGCATAATGATGCACGAGGCGCCGCAGCGCAGCAGGTTGTCGAGGGCGGAGCGCATCTGGGGCACGGGGTTTTCGCCGTGCTCCAAAATGGCGCGGGTGCGGTCGGGGATCTGCGCGTTGGAGTCGATAAAGACGCGCAGGTGGTCGCTGTCGCACGCGGCGTCGGTCATGAGAACAATTTTGCGAAAGAGGTCTGCGGTGGCCAGGGGGCCCATGCCGCCTAAAATGCCGATGGTACCTTTCATATTACTCTTGCTCCTTCAGCCAGGATTCGGCGCAGTGGGCCAAAATGGCGGCGCCGTAAGGCAGTGCGTTTTCGTCGAGTACGACGGCGGGGTTGTGCATGGCCTTGTCAAAGCCGTGGGCGCTGTCGCCGGCGCCGAGGTTAATCATGACGCCCGGCACGCGGGAGGTGATGTGGGCAAAGTCCTCCGAGCCAAACGAGGACGGCTCAGACACAAGGGTGGTGCCGCCGGGGCCGGTGATGTCCTCAATCATGGGGAAGAGCTGCCGCGCCATGGCGTCGTTGTTGATGACGGGCGGCACGGAAACGTCGCTGTAAACAACGTCGGCCTGGCAGCGCATGGCGCGGCCGCACAGCTCGGCGACCTCCTGCACGCGCTGCTTGACAAAGGCGCGCATTTCGTCGCTGAACGTGCGGATGGTTCCCTTGAAAGTCACCTCATCGGGGATGATGTTGTCGGCCGTACCGCCCTGGATAAGGCCGAAGGTGACGGTGACGCGTTCGCTGGTCGGGACCTCCATGGAAATAATGTGCTGGATGGCCACGATAATCTGTGCGGCGGCGGTGACCGGGTCGATGTTTTTGGAGGGCAGAGCGCCGTGGCCGCCGCGGCCGCGCACCGTGACAGAGATTTTGTCGCCGGCGGCGTAGGTTGCGCCGAGGCTGTAGCGCACGGTGCCGGCGGCCGAATGCTGAGCGCCGGCCTCGACGTGCAGGGCGAAAGCGGCGTCGACGCGGGGATTTTCCAAAACGCCGGCCTGTATCATGGCCATGCAGCCGCGCAGCGTTTCCTCGGCGGGCTGGAACATCAGCTTGACGGTGCCATGCAGCTCGTGCTCGCGGGCTTTGAGCATGCGCGCCGCGCCCAGCAGCATGGCGGCGTGGAAGTCGTGGCCGCAGGCGTGGCAGCTGCCGGTGGCGCAGGCAAAGGGCAGGCCTGACACTTCATTGAGAGGCAGGGCGTCAAAGTCTGCGCGCAGCAGGATGACGGGGCTTCCCCGGCCGATGGTGGCGGTGATGCCGCAGGGGCAGATTTCCCGCGCCTTTATGCCGGCCCCGGCCAGCTCGCGCAGGATGTAGTCGGCGCTTTGGCGCAGGTCAAACTCCACGCCGCCCATGGCGTGGATGGCCCGGCGGTCCTCAGTCAGGCGGGGCAACATGTCCTGCGCGGTTTTCAGATAATGATTCACAAAAATCCTCCTTAAAAATACAGGGGGCAGTTTACAGATCTTTGGGCAGGTGCTTTTTCAAATCACGCAGCGCGGTGTGGGCCTGCTGCGCCATGTCGCGGGTGACTTCCTCCTCGCTGTAGCGGGCGGTGCGGTACAGCTCGCGCAGATCGGTGAGCGGCTGCGCGGGCAGGGACTGCGCGCACTTGCGGGCAAGCGAGCCGCTGGTGTCGCTGCGCTCGGGGCGTATGCCGACGCGCAGGCACAGCGCGAGAAACCGGCGGTAGGTCGCGCGCACGCTCATGCGCGGCGTGCGCGGGCGGAGAAAACGGGAGCCCGGCGCGGCCGGAAAGGCGTCCGCGGCCTCGCGCGTGACGGAAATGTCGCAGCCTTCCTCCTGCTTTTCGCGCAGGCCGAGGCGGCGGCGCAGCATGCGCCATACGGCAAGGCCGATGACAATCAGCACCAGCGTGGTCGCAATCGCCCGGAACAGCTCGCTGGGCTGGGCGGCTTCCACCTGCTCAAAGAGCGGTTTGTCCATCAGCCCCAGCTCGGTGTCCTGCGGCGGGTTTTTTTCGGAGTCGCCCCGCAAAAGCGAAAACAGCTGCGTCAGCAGCCACATCAGCCCGGCGGCGACATAGCCGAGCAGCGTGAGCGGCGGGACGATGACGTTGCGGTACACAAAGCCCAGGGCCGAAACGGCGGCGTGCAGCGCAAAGTCGGAGCTGACAAACAGCACCAGCAGGGCAAACAGAGCCAGCAAAATGCAGTTTTGAATGACAAAGCGGGGCTGCGAGAGGGTCTGCGGCTCATGCCGGAGCAGCCGGAGCAGGAAAACGCCGGAGCACAAAAACAAAAAAGCCAGGGTGAGCGCGTCGCGCTGCGCGTCCTGCGGCGCGCCGAACAGCGGCATCAGCACGAGCGGAAGCAGGGCAAACAGGCCGCGGCGAAAGGCCTCGCAGCACTCGCCGTATTCGATGCGGAACAGCCGGCGCGCGGCGGAAACGCCGAGATAGGCGGCGCACGGCAGCAGCACCAGGGCGAGCGGAAGGCCGGGCTGCGCGGCAAAGGAAAGGGGCAGCAAAACCAGGGGCAGAAGGCGCACCCAGGCTGCGCGGGCGCGGGCGGCGTGAGACAGCCCGGCGCACAGCACGCACGCGGCAAGGGGGAGAAACAGCGGGGCCTGCACGCCGAATACGGCGCAAATCAGCCGGGCATATAAAAAGTACAGCGACAGGTCGCACAGCGTTTTGACGGCAAAGCACAGGCTCATGAGCAGGCCTCCTTGTCCGGGGGCGGCGCCGGGGTGAGGACCAGGGTTTCCTGGCCGCAGGCCTGCTGCAGGCGCATCAGGCTGCGGCGGTAGCACTCGGCGGGCCTTGCGGTGATCAGAATGTGCGCGCGGCCGGTCATGGTGCGGCGCAGCGCGCGGGAGAGGGTGGCGTCAAAGGGCTCGGTGCGCGCGTAGGTGGCGCGGCCCAGGCCTTCGAGAATGGTGCCGAGGTGGGCGCGGCCCAGGCCGTCGCCGATGTCGCCGCACAGGCCGACGGCGCCGGCCGAGGTGGCGTTTGTGAGAAAGCTGTAGGCGACATGCCGCGCTTCAAGCACTTCGCACACCGAGCGCGCCAGGGAAAAGCACTGTTCGATGCGCGGCGCGTCGGGGTCCAGGCCGTTGTCGGTGCATTCGATGTTGAGCAGCACGGTGACGGTCTGCTCCAGCGTAAAATCGGGCTTGCGCACCATAAGTCGGCCGAGGCGGGCGCTGACGGGCCAGCTGATGGCCTTTTGCGCTTCGCGGCCGGTGTATTCGCGAAAACCCAGCGTCAGCACGGGGTCTTCGAGGATAAACCGGTTGACCGAGCGTTCGCCGAGGTAGCCGCCCAGCGTCTGGGGCAGGTCGGGCCGCGGCGCGGGCGCGGGCAGCACGACAATTTCACGCAGCAGCGAAACGCGCCGGGTGGTTTCCGAAAGGCCGAGAAAATCGCCGCCCGAAAGCAAGGCGCCGCGCAGGAAATACCGGCCGCGCTGCGGAAGGCTTGCGCGCACGCGGCGCGTCAGGCGCTGGCGCGGGCGCAGATAGCAGGTAAAGTACAGGCGCAGCATGTCACGGCCGTAGTGCGCGTCGGCGCCGGAGGACAAAATGTGTGTTTCGGACGGGAGAAACTCCTGCACGCGCACAAAAAAGACCGGCGTGCGCCTGCCGTTTGACAGGGAGGAAACGATGTCAAAGGGCTCGTCGGGGTCGACGGTGCGGCAGGAGGGCATGCAGTCGTAAGCGACGCGGTCCAGGCCGTGCCGCAGGGAATAGCGCTGGGCGAAAATGGCCGCAGCGAGCAGCACCAGCAGAAAAATCCACATCGTCGGTTACTCCGGCAGCGTTTCCAGCGGGACGGGGATGCTTTCGATGAGCTTTTGCAAAAAGGCCATGCGGTCGCTGTCGCGTTCTCCGCCGCCGGTGACGATGCGGTGGCACAAAACGGGCCCGGCCAGCTTCTGCACGTCCTCGGGCAGAACGCAGCTGCGCCCTTCCAGGGCGGCCCACACCTGGCAGGCGCGGTACAGCGCAATGGCGCCGCGCGTGGAAACGCCGGTGACAAAGCGGCTTTCGGTGCGGGTTTTCTGGATGATGTCCATTAAGTATCCGGCCACGTCGGGCGAAAACGAGACGCTGCGCGCGTCGCGCTTGAGCTGCGCGGTTTCCTCGGGCGTCACGACCTGCTCAAGCTGCTCGACCAGCTCGGAGGCGCTCGGGCGCGACAAAACCGAAAGCTCCTGCTCCCGCGTCATGTACCCCAGCGACAGGCGCATAAAAAAGCGGTCGGTCTGCGCTTCGGGCAGGGGGAAGGTGCCGTAGGACTCGACGGGGTTCTGGGTCGCCATGACGATAAAGGGTTCCTCGAGAGCGGTGGTGACGCCGTCGACGGAAATCTGGCGCTCCTCCATGGCTTCCAGAAGGCTTGACTGGGTGCGCGGCGTGGCGCGGTTGATTTCGTCGGCCAGCACGACGTTGGCAAAAAGCGGGCCGGGGCGGAACTCAAACTCGCCGGTCTTCTGGTTGTAGAAATTGATGCCCGTCAGGTCGGAGGGCAAAAGGTCGGGGGTGAACTGTATGCGGCGGAAGCGGCCGCCGATGGTTTTGGCAAAGGCGCGCAGAAGCATGGTTTTGCCCGTGCCGGGCACGTCTTCAAGCAGAACATGGCCGCCGCACAAAAAACAGGTCAGAAGCAGCGCGATGGTGTCGTCCTTGCCGACGATAACACGGGAACAGTTGGAGACGACGCGGCGGCGGCAGTCGGTAAAGCGGGAAACGTCCAAGGGTGCTCATCCTTTCTGTAAAAGGGTCCATATTGACAAAGGACGTTTTACGGCAAGCCGCAAAACGTCCACAGTCAGTTGAAAAAAGGTCTTAGTTCTTGATGGCCTCAACAGGGCACTGAGAAGCGCAGGCGCCGCACTCGACGCAGACAGACTCGTCAATTTCGTACTTGGTGCCGGCATCCTTGATGGCGCCGACGGGGCACTGAGCTGCACATGCGCCGCAGGCGATGCAGGCGTCGCTGATTTTGTAAGCCATTGTTTTTCCCTCCGTTCAGATGTATGGCCCGTGCGGCACTGCGCACGGGGACACCTACATTGTAACACGAAAATCCAAAATTGCAATGGCGGCAAACGAAATATTTTTGGCTTTTCTGTAAATGATAACTGCAAAAGGAGGCGGTTTTATG
>CANUCM010000053.1 GCA_947856675.1 uncultured Clostridia bacterium
TGGGAGTCGAACCCACCTCTAAAGCTTGGGAAGCTTTCATTCTACCGATGAACTACGCCCGCGCGCAACTTATATTATACTCAAAACGCCGAAAAAAGCAAGAGGTTTTTGCGGCGCCGGGCCCGGGGCCCGGCGCCGCCGGAAGCTCAGCCGACGATGCGCCCGTCGGAAGCGAGGACGACGGTGTGCAGGGGGATGTCCTTGCCGCTGGCCTCGATGGCTTTGCGCACGGCGCGCTCCAGGCCGCCGCAGCAGGGGACCTGCATGCGCACAAGGGTGATGCTGCGCACGTCGTTTTGCGCAAGGCAGGCATGCAGCTTTTCGGCATAATCAAAATCGTCGAGCTTGGGGCAGCCGATGACGGTCACCCGGCCCCGCATAAACCGGTCGTGAAAGTCGCCGCAGGCATAAGCGGAGCAGTCGGCGGCGATTAAAAGGTCGGCGCCGTCAAAGAAGGGGGCGTTGGGCGGAACCAGCCGCAGCTGTACGGGCCACTGGCGCAGCTGCGAGGGACAGCTGCCGCCGGGCTGCGGCGCGGCCGGCGCATCGTCCGTGCGCAGGGTGTGTGCCGCGGAGCCGGGGCAGGAGCAGCCCGCGGCCTTTGCCTGCAGCCGGCGGCGCACAGCCTGCTCGTCATAGGGGGCGGCCTTGCGCGTGACAAACCGGATGGCGCCCGTCGGGCAGGCGGGCAGGCAGTCGCCCAGGCCGTCGCAGTAATCGTCGCGGATCAGGTGGGCGACCCCGTCCTGCATGACGATGGCGCCCTCATGGCAGGCCCGGGCGCAGGCGCCGCAGCCGTTGCACAGCTCTTTGTCGATGTGAATGATTTTTCTCAGCATGGTATTTTCCTTTCGGCACAAAGCCTGTATTTGTCTTTTCAATGGCAGTATACTATAATAACAAAAGCATGTATGTTGTTATTACAACAAAAACGGAGGAAAATCATGGACGCTGAACGATTGCTGCACACGGGGCTGTTTTGCGGTTTTGACGCGCGGCAGGCCGCGCAGCTTGTGCGGGATATGCGGGGGCTTGAGCGCAGCTTTGCCCGGGGGGCGGTTATGTGCGCGGCGCAGGAGCCGGCGGCCGGGGCCGGGCTGCTGCTTTCGGGACGGGCGCAGGTGGAGTATGTCGACCCCTGGGGCAACCAAAGCATTTTGGCGCAGCTTGAGCCGGGCTCGCTGTTTGCCGAAATGTACGCCTGCTGTCCGGACACGCCGCTGCTGGTCAGCGTGCGGTGCGTGGAGCCGTGCACGGCGCTGTTTCTGGATGTGCAGCGCATTTTGGCAAGGCCGGGGGAAAACCCGCTGCACAGCCGTTTTGCCGGCAATTTTATCGGCATTATGGCGCGCAAAAGCCTGGCGCTGACGCAGAAAATCCATTGCACGGCGCCGAAAACCATCCGGGGGCGGGTGCTGTGTTATCTGGGGTTCCGGGCGGCCGAGGCGCGGGCGGCGGACTTTACCATTCCGTTTTCGCGCCAGCAGCTGGCCGATTACCTGTGTGTGGATCGCAGCGCGCTGTCGGCCGAGCTGGGGAAAATGCGCCGGGACGGGCTTTTGAGCTGTACGGGCCGCCGGTTTGTTTTGAACACCGGCCGAAAATAAAAACAGACCGGGGCCGTCCGCTTGCAAACGGACGGCCCCGGTCGAGTCTATGCAAATGTGTGGAGGTATGAACTTATTTCTTCATTTCGCAGACGTAGGTGCCGACAGCCTTGCCCAGCTCTACGTTTGCGCCGCAGGCCTTGAGCGCGCGCTCAACAGCCGACAGCATGACGATCATGTCGTTTTCGGTGGCGTTGCCCATGTGCCCGACGCGGAAGGCCTTGCCGGCGTAAGCGCCCAGGGCGCCGGCGACGACGACGCCTTCATCCAGCATGGCGGCGCGGAACTTTGCATCGTCAACGCCGGCGGGGTAGATGACGCAGCTGAGGGTGCTGGCGCGGTACCCGGGCTGGGCCAGGATGCTCAGGCCGATGCTCTCAAGAGCCTTGGCAACCGCGTTGGCGTTTTTGCGGTGACGCTCGGCGCGGGCCTTGAGGCCTTCTTCGGCGACGATGCGGGTGGCTTCGGCCATGGCCCAGACCAGGTTGACGGCCGGGGTGGCAAAGTACTTGGCAGGATTCTCCATGACGGGGATCCACTTTTCAAAGTCGACATAGTACTCGGGAATGGTGCCCAGGTCTTTTCTGCGCTGCAGGGCTTTCTTGCTGGCCCACACGACAAACATGCCGGAGCAGACGCCGAAGGCTTTCTGCGAGCCGGTGAACAGCACATCGATGCCCATGCCGTCCACGTCTTCAAACTCGCCGGCGGTGGCGGCGACGCCGTCCACGATGTACAGGGTGTTGGGATATTTGGCAACGACTTTGCCGATTTCAGCGATAGGAGCGACAACAGCGGTCGAGGTGTCGACATGGGACACGGTGACGACGGCATAGTTTTTCTCAGCCAGCTTCTTGTCGATCTGCTCGGGGGTCACAACGGTGCCCCACTCGGCGCTGATGACGTCAACATTGAGGCCCTTGCGCTCGCAGATTTCAATAAAGCGGTCGCCGAAAAAGCCGTTGCTGACGATGAGAACGTTGTCACCGCGCTTTGTGGTGTTGGCAATGGCCATTTCCATGGCCAGCGTGCCGGTGCCGGCGAGGGGGAAGGTCATGCCGCTGCAGTTAAACAGCGAGCCCAGGTCTTCGATGAGCTTCTTGTAGTCGGCGACAAAACGGGGATCGCCAAAGGCCTGAATGGGACGGCCCATTTCGGTGCGGATGGACTCCACAACAGGGGTGGGGCCGGGGATCATGACAAGGACGTTCTTTTCCATGATAGAGCCTTCTTTCTTAATAATTTTTATTATTCAAAATCTTATTTTAAATTACAAACTTATTATAGCCCCTGTATTGCCTGTTGTCAACCCCTTAGCAGCAAAGTTTTTCATAAAATGGATTTTGATTTTGCATATTGAAATTTCTCTCGGGTTTGTTATAATAGAGGATAATGACAACCAACAGGTAAAGGAGCGCTTATCATATGGCAAAGGAATGTGTGACGGCGTCGAGCAACCAGACGGCGGAAAAGCTGCTTTTGGTACTGGAGGCGCTGGCGTACCAGGCAAAACCCATCAAGCTCATCGATCTTGCGCGGGAGCTTTCGATGAACACCAGCACGC
>CANUCM010000054.1 GCA_947856675.1 uncultured Clostridia bacterium
GCCTCGCTGACCTTGGTGACGGCCTCGTCCTGGCCGATCACCCGCCGGTGCAGCACGTCGGCCAGGTGCAGCAGCTTTTCCCGCTCGCCTTCCACCAGTTTTTCCACCGGGATGCCGGTCCAGCGCGCCACGATGCGGGCGATCTCCTCGTCGGTGACGCGGTCCCGCAGCAGGCTGGCCTCCTTCTTTTCAGCGGCCAGCTTTTCTTCGGCGGCCAGCTGCTTCTGCAGCTCGGGCAGGCGGCCGTATTTCAGCTCGGCGGCCTTGTTCAGGTCGTACTCCCGCTGGGCCTTCTCGATGGCGGCGCCCGTCTGCTCGATCTGCTCCCGCAGGGCCTGCACCTTGCTGATGGCGTTCTTCTCGTTTTCCCACTGGGCCTTCATCTGGCGGAACTTGTCCTGCAGCTCGGCCAGCTCTTTTTCGATGTCCTTCAGGCGGCTCTGGCTGAGGGCGTCGGTCTCCTTTTTCAGGCTGACCTGCTCGATCTGCAGCTGGGTGATCTTGTGGGCCAGGTCGTCCATCTCGCTGGGCATGCTCTCCATCTCGGTCTTGATCATGGCGCAGGCTTCGTCCACCAGGTCGATGGCCTTGTCGGGCAGGAAGCGGTCGGTGATGTACCGGTCGCTGAGGGTGGCGGCGGCGATCAGGGCGCTGTCGTTGATCTTGACGCCGTGGAACACCTCGTACCGCTCTTTCAGCCCGCGCAGGATGGAGATGGTGTCCTCCACCGTGGGTTCGTCCACCATCACCGGCTGGAACCGCCGCTCCAGGGCGGGGTCCTTCTCGATGTACTGGCGGTACTCGTCCAGGGTGGTGGCGCCGATGCAGTGCAGCTCGCCCCGGGCCAGCATGGGCTTGAGCAGGTTGCCCGCGTCCATGGCGCCGTCGGTCTTGCCCGCGCCCACGATGGTGTGCAGCTCGTCGATGAACAGAATGATTTTGCCTTCGCTCTTTTTGATCTCGCCCAGCACGGCCTTCAGCCGCTCCTCAAACTCGCCGCGGAACTTGGCGCCCGCCACAAGCGCGCCCATGTCCAGCGCGAAAATGCGGCGGTCCTTGAGGCCCGTCGGCACGTCGCCGCGCACAATACGCAGCGCAAGGCCTTCGACAATGGCCGTTTTGCCCACGCCCGGCTCGCCGATAAGGCACGGGTTGTTTTTGGTTTTGCGCGACAGAATGCGGATGACGCTGCGAATCTCCGTGTCGCGGCCGATGACCGGGTCCAGCTTTTGGGCCCGCGCCAGCTCGACAAGGTCCTGGCCGTATTTTTTCAGCACGTCATAGGTTTCCTCCGGCGTGTCGCTCGTCACGCGCGCCGAACCGCGCACCGCCTTGAGCGCCTCGAGAAATCCCGCCTCGTCTATGCCAAAGCGCGAAAATATCGCGCGCACCGCGTCGCACGGCTTGGCCAAAAGCCCCAGCATCAGATGCTCGACCGATACATACTCGTCGCGCATGCGCTCGGCCCGCGCCTCGGCCTCGCAAAGGGCCTGGTCGGTTTCGCGCGAAATGTAAATCTTATCCTGCTCGCGCGCAGGGCCCGACACCTTGGGCAGGCGCCCGACCGCCTCTTCCACGCTGCGGCGCAGCTGCGCAACCGGCACGCCCATCTGCCCGAACAGCTGCGCGCAAAGGCTGTCGCCGTCCTCCAGCAGCGCGTACATAAGATGCTGCTGCTCCACCTGCGGGTTGCCGTATTCCACCGCCATACGCTGTGCGTTCTGCACGCACTCAAGGGATTTTTTCGTCAGTTTCTGTACATTCATATTGTTTCACTCCTCATAAAAGGGTGTATTTTACTCATTAAATGGTCTGTGCGGGCGAGCGCAGCCACGCGCCGTACAGCCGGGCAATTTCCGACGCCGCGCCGGCCTCGTCGTCCAGGTTTTCAAAATACAGGCGCAGCGAACGGTCAAACAGGCTGACATAGTCCGCAATGCACTCGCCCAGCGCCTGCGCGCTGACGCCCGCCCCGACCGGACGGAACAGGCGCACATACCGCCCGCGCTCCAGCTGCGATTCCACCGGGCCCAGCATGCGGCGCTCCAGCCCGTCCCACAGTACAAAAAAGCCCTGCGCGTCCGACAGCAGCATCTCGCTGCGCGTGCGCAGCACCGCCCGCAGCCGGCCCGCCGGCTCGCCCTGCACCGAAAACAGCTCGATGCTGTAGCGCACCGTAGGGTTGTATTTATACCGCAGCGCCGAGCGCAGCGTCATGCCCCCGCCCGACGGCGGCGCCACCAGCTGCAGCATCCCGCTCTCGCCCAGCAGCCGCTGTGCCGACACAAGCGCCTGCTGCGCACGCATTTCGGGCGTGGTGCAGGAAAGATACTGCGCCACAATTTCATTGATGAGCGCCGAACGGCTCTGACCCCGCGCATACGCGGCCCGGTCCAGCTGCCCGACCAGCTCATCATCCAGCACAAGGCTGTATACACTCTTGCTCATTATCTTCCCTCCCGGCATAATAAATTATACCACGAATTATTAACTTGTCAACACTTTTATATAATTATCTTTACACGTTTACACGTTTTAGTTGTGCGCCTTGCGCGCCTGTGGTATACTGGAAAAAAACAGACCGGGGTGATTGCTATGCTGCTTGACAGTGTGCCGCGCGTGCGGCTTTTGTCCGGAGAAACACCGCTCGAGCCCGCTCTGCGCCTGGGGAGCGAGCTGGGGCTTCCCCTGCTCATCAAGCGCGACGACGTGATGAGCCTGGGCATGGGCGGAAACAAGGTGCGGTCTTTGGAGTTCTGGCTGGGCGAGGCGATGTCGCAGGGCTGCGACACCGTGCTTGTGGGCGGACTGCCGCAGTCCAACCTGTGCCGCCTGACGGCGGCCGCCTGCGCGCGCCTGGGGCTCGACTGCCTTGTGGTGCACAACGCGCCGGAGCCCGGCGCCCGCGAGATACCGCAGGGCAACGCGCTGCTCAACCGCCTGATGGGCGTGCGCACGCTGTACTGCGGCGCGGTGGACGAGTACGAACGCGCCCGGCAGCTGCGCATTCAGGCCGAAGTGCTGCGCGCGCAGGGACACCGGCCCTACATCATCGGCGACCCCGTGACGGGCGCCCTGGGCTATGTGGCAGCCGCCTTTGAGCTGTGCTCCCAGGCCGAACGCATGGGCGCGCCGCTGCGGCACGTCTTTATCAGCGCCTCGGCCGGGCCGACGGAAACCGGGCTTTTGTTCGGGCTGTGCCTGACGGGCGGCATCACGGTGCACCTTGTCAGCGTCGAATACCCCGAGGATGAGTTTTACCGCGCCGCGCAGCCCATTTTTTCGGCGCTTTGCGAGCGCCTGGGCATCACGCCCGCGGTGCAGCCGCAAAACGCCGCCCGCTTCTACGGCGGATGGCTGGGCGGCGGCTACGCCGTGCCCACCCCCGGCGCGCTGGAGGCCGTCCGGCTTCTGGCCCGCACCGAAGGCGTTTTTATCGAAACGGTCTACAACGCCAAGGTGCTGTGCGCCCTTTCCGACATGGCGCGCGGCGGGCGGCTGCCCGCCGGCGAAACCGTATGCTTTTACCACACGGGAGGCGCGCCCGCCCTGTTCGGCCAGGCGGCGCAGTTTTTTGATGGCCCGGCGCTTTGACCGGCTGCCGCACAGCGGCGACGGCCAGCGGCGCTACAATATATATATAAGAAGCGCCCGTCCGAGCAGCAGCAGCGCATTGAGCGCATCATCCGCGCCGGCCCCGTCATCGAGGCCGGGCTGCTCATTGTTCTTTTGGGTATCGCTGCGTATTTTTTGCTGTTTGCGTAAAAAAAACCGTCCCTTTGCGGGACGGTTTTTTTATTGTTTATGCCGCGGTGCAAAGAAGGCGCCCGGCGCCATAACTGCGGCAAACACCGCGAGATAGTACACCACCGCCATCCGGTGTGAAAAGCAGGCCGCCGTCATCATAAACAGGCAGCAGGCCACGGAAAGCCCCGGCAGCACGAAGCGTTTTCGCGCCGGCA
>CANUCM010000055.1 GCA_947856675.1 uncultured Clostridia bacterium
CATAGGCGAAAAACAGGCACAGCGAAAAGGCCACGATGACATAGCGCCGCTTGTCGGTGCCCGGCGTCGTCCAGCGTGCAAACCATTTGTGGCCCAAAACCCCCGCGCCCAGACTCAGCCCGAAAAAGGCCGCAATTTTCAGCAGCACCACGCCGATGTGCACATCCGGATCGGCCATGGACGTCACCATGGTCAGCGCCAGAATGCCCAGCACGTCGTCTATCAGGGCCGCACCCAAAATGGCGTTGCCCGATCGGGTGGACAGCTTTCCCATTTCCTTGAGGGTTTCCACCGTGATGCTGACCGAGGTCGCCGTCAGGATAACGCCGACAAAGACGTTTTCCAGCAGGTTCTTCGCGCCGCCGTTGAAAAACCACGCCAGCGCAAACCCGCCGGCCAGCGGCACCAGAACGCCGCACAGGGCAATGACAAACGACGCCTTGCCCGACTTTTTCAGCTCGCCGATGTCGGTTTCAAGTCCCGCGGTGAACATCAGGACAATGACGCCCAGCTCTGCCACCTCATTGAGAAACTCGGTTTCATGCAAAACCCCAAGGCACATCGGCCCCAGCAGCAGGCCCGCCGCCAGCGCCCCCACGACCTGAGGCATGGAAAACCTGCGGGTCAGCAAGCCCAAAAGCTTTGTGCACAGCAAAATCAATCCTATATCAAGCAGGAAGTGATATGATTCCATGCCGTGTTCTCCTTTCTCCTGCAGTTTCGTTTTTTAAGCTATCCCAGTATACTGCGCCTTCTTCAAAAATTCAATGAGCATTTTTCATAAACAAAAGGACCTGATTTTTGTGAAAATCAGGTCCTTTTTTGCAGCCATTTTAACAAATTTACAGATTTTTCAATACGCCGGTGCGCTCGTTGAACTCCTCAATAAGCCGGTCGATTTCCTTGTCCTGCGCATGAATCCCGCTCCAGTATCCGTCGTCGTACCACTGGGCGTTGAGCTCTTCGACGCTGCGGCCCTGCTGCTCTACCCAGGTGTAATATTTAAGGTTGTGGATGCGCTTTTTGCCCTGGTAGGTCAGCTCTTCCATATTGTCCGTGCGGATGGAGGCGAGATGTAAAGCATAATCGCGGCAGGCCGCCATGGCGCTGTACTCCCCGTCGCTTTCCCTGAGCTCATCGATGCGGGAGTGGTACATTTCCGCCGAGTCGGTCAGCACCGTGGCAACCACATCGTTTTCCGTCAGCTCATAGTATTTTGCCATCTTGATGCAGCACAGCACGTTGGCGATGCCGGAAATGCCCATGTAACCCAGCTTTTCAGCAAAGTCCGGCGCGACGCCCACTTCGCGCACCAGGTACTCGCGGCCCTGCGGCTCGTTGAACAGGCGGATGAGGTTCTGGCTGTCATTGTCGTCGATGTCGATGATCATGTCGGTGTTTTTCACATTGTGGATCCAGGGCACATGCTTGTCGCCGATGCCTTCAATGCGGTGACCGCCAAAGCCGTTTTCCAGCAGCGTGGGGCACTGCAGCGCCTCGCCCACCGCCAGCTTGCAGCCGGGATAGCGCTCTTTCAAAAAGTCGGCCGCGCCCAGCGTGCCCGCCGAGCCCGAAGTGAAGCACACGCCGGCCAGACGGCCCTTTTCCCCGCGGATGCTCTCAAACAGCTCGGCAATGGCGCTGCCCGTCACATGATAATGCCACAGGTGGTTGCCCATTTCTTCAAACTGGTTGAAAATCACCACGTCATCGCGGGTGTTGCGCAGCTCCCACGTCTTGTCGAAAATCTCCTTGACGTTGGACTCGCAGCCGGGCGTCGCAATGACTTCGCCCGCCACCTTCGACAGCCACTCAAAACGCTCACGGCTCATTTCCGCCGGCAAAATGGCCACCGACTGGCAGGCCAGCAGCTTGGAGTTGAACGCGCCGCCGCGGCAGTAGTTGCCCGTCGAGGGCCACACCGCCTTGTTGCGGGTGGGGTCAAACTGGCCGGTAACCAGCCGGGGCACAAGGCACCCAAACGACGCGCCCACCTTGTGGCAGCCCGTGGGGAACCATTTTCCCGTCAGGGCGACAATGCGCGCGCGCACGCCCGTCAGGCTGGAAGGCAGCTCAATGTAGTTGACGCCGCCGTACAGCCCGCCCTGCATTTTCTGCTCGTTCTTCCACGAAATGCGGAACAGGTTGACCGGGTCAAAATCCCACAGCCCGACATGCTTCATTTTTTCCTTAATTTTTTCCGGCACTTTGGACGGATCCTTCATCTGGGCAATCGTGGGGATGACGATACCGTTTTCTCTGGCGCGGGCCACGGCTTTTTCCAGGCCCTGAGGGTTTTTTTCAAGATTGATCATGTTTTGTTTCCTCCAAACGTGTGATTGTCTGTTTCTGCGGATACAAGACAACAGTTTCCGCCCTGAGGCGGCTCTTATCACCCTCCCTGGAGGCTTTGCAGTTTATTTGGATCATAAAAACCCATACATTGTCATTATACTCGCTTGTTTCCGGTAAAACAACCCCCTTTTTCACACAAAAAAGCCGTTCCCGCCCGGTTTGGGCGGGAACGGCTCCCTTTTTTCCCTTGTTTACAGCAGCGAGACCAGCTGATACAGCCAGTGCGCCGCAACGCCTGCGCACAGCCCGCCCACCGTATGACAGGCAATGGCATGTCCTGCCAGATGCCCGCATTTTAAATTGTTCATCATGGCGACATGGGTGCACAGATACCCGCTCCAGCACATGCACATCGCGGTAAACACCGCCACATCGCCGACGCCTGCGCCGCCCGTGGCAACCAGCTTGGGCACAAGGCCCATGGCCGCGCCCGCCGAGCCCAGCGCCGTGATGGGAACGGCAATGCCCTCCGAGGTGGCAAAGCCGAACAGCGGCGCGATGATAAACGACAGCTTGTCCCCGAGCCACGGGAAAAAGCCCACGCCCTCATAGGCGGCGCCGGTGTACACCCCCGCCTCCGACGGGCCGTTTGTCAAAATCATCACCAGCGTACAGATGATCAAAAGCCCCGGAATAATGTCAAGCCCCAGCGCAACGCCGGTTTTTCCGCCTTCCATCGCGGCATCCGCAATGCGGATGCCGAGGCTCCCCTCGCGCACAACACGGTGGTGGGTCGCAAGCTCCGGGCCGCCCGCGTCCTTGTCGCACGGCTCCTCTTTTCCATACACGCGCGCCGTATGCCGCAGCATCAGGCGCGTACTGACAATGCTGCCGATAAATGCGCCGACGTTTCCGATAAGCGCCGCTTCGACAAAGCTCTCCCCCGTCGGCGAGGTCAGGCCTATCATGAAGGTCGTTACAATGGCTCCCATGCCGAACGCCGTGCCGATGTTGGTCAGCGCCGGCAGCTGGTACTTTTTAAAATACCGCCGGAAGCTTTTGTCGTTTGCCAGAGCCAGAATGGCCGGGTTGTCCGACAGGTATGTCGTGACAACGCCCAGCGACGCCGCGCCCGGCAGACCGTACAGCGGCCGCATCAGCGGCGACACCAGCCGGTTGACCAGCGCTATCACGCCGAACTCCGAAAGCAGTGCCGAAAGAGCTCCGGCCAGCACCGCCACGCCCATGATGTAAAACGCCGTATCCAGCAGCAGCTGGTAGGCCGTGTTCATCAACGTGCTCAGCATGTTAACCGTTCCCATTTTTCTTCCAATCAGCCAGAAAAAGCCGATAAGCCCCACCAAAAACAGTACGGGCTCCAAAGAGCGCACAGATTTCGCCGCCAATTTCGGGGGGCGCATTTTTATCATTGCAGCATCGTTCCTTTCCCTGCGGTATACGCTGCCGGACAGCAATCCCAGTATACCGTGACGCTGCGCTTTTGTAAAGAAAAAAACATACCAATCATTCAATTAAATTATTGTGAAAATAGTCAATAAAAGCCCCCCTTTGGGAAAAAAGGGGGCTTCTCTTTTCGCCTTACTTCTGCAGGGGCGTATAGCCTACCGAAGCGTAAAACAGGCGGCGCTGCGCCTCGACAAAAGCCTCATGGCGGTATGCCGGCATCAGCCCGTCGTAGCACAAAATGCCGTCGGCCAGGCACAGCAGCGTACGCGCCGACATTTCGCAGTCCTCCGTGCGGATGATGCCCGCATCCCGGCACTGCGCAAGCCGGGCCGAAATCAGCTGCACCGCCGCAGCCGCCAGCTCTTCAAAGCTGCGGTGCACTTCCTTGTTGCGCGGCATCAGGTAAATCAGCGCGAAATACAGTTTCGGGCTGACTTTCCGGCTGCGCCGGCGGTGGATTTCCAAAATAGTGGCCACATATTCCTCAAAGGCCTCCGGCGTCACCGCGCGCGTGGCGGGCCAGGCGCGTTCATACGAACGCATGCACTTTTCCGCCACGGAACGGCTCAGCTGCACGGTTAAATCCTCTTTGTTGCGGAAATAGTGGAAAATCAGGCTCTGATTGATCCCCATATACCGCGCCACCGCACCAATCGACGCCCCTTCCAGGCCCTGGGTGACAATCAGCGACGCATAGGCGTCGAGAATTTCCTGTCCCTTTGTGTTGTTTTTCATCTTCTGCCACCCTTTACTGTATATAGTCCGCCGAAAACGTCATTTCTCCGTCGCACCCCTCCACGCCGACCGACGACGGCGGCTTTCCGCCCACCGTCACCACGACGGTTTCCACGCTGTTGTCGCCCGCCACCGTGTTGACCATCGCGTGAATCTGCAGCTGGCCCGCCTGCCCGCTCTGCAGGCTGCTCAAATCGATGTGGCAGACGTCCTGCTCCATCTGACAGAAGTTGACGTCCTCTTCCTTCATCAGCGGGGCGATGAGCCCGTCGCCTTCCGGCGGGTTCAAAAGCTCCATCAAAAGCGCATACGGCGACGGATATTCCTCCTCGGTTTTTATGGTGCGCTGCACGGGCGATATTCCCTCGCCGTTTTCCGAAATAAAATACAGCACCACGTCAAACGCATTGGCGGCGATGGCCTGCGAGTTCATTAAAATCCGGTCCTCCGAATAATATTTCTCGCCCATCGGCGGCTGAAACGCCCCGGCCGCGGTAATGCGGACGTAATTGATCCCTTCCTGGGCCAGCAGCGTCATGGCCGTGCCCGCCGCCGCCAGGCTCTTTTCCAGCGGGGAAAGGCGCTGGTATTCGGAGCTGAAATCCACCACGGCCACCGAACCGGCGCAGGTCACCGAACGCAGCTTGACCTGCGGCGGAAGCAGCGGGCGGTTGCCCACATCCCGCGGGTAGTACATGCAGGCGATGAGCTCTTCCAGGATCTCGGTCATGCTGTCCGCCGTGATGCTCCGGCTCTCTGTGACAAACGGCCGCACGGCGCTGCCCACGGGCGTCGGCCCCAAAAAATACACCTGCGCTTCGCTCTGGCCCTCCTGTGCTGCGGGCACGGCCGACGTCCCGCAGCCCGCCAGCAGCAGCGTCAGCACAAGGCAGCTCAAACGGGCGGTTCTTTTCACTGCGCGGCACCCCCTTTCCGGTATGTCACAAACCTCACGGAAAACTCGGTGCCTTTTCCGTACTCGCTGCGCACGTCGATGCGCCCGCCGAGGCTCTTGACCCATTCCGCCACGATGGAAAGGCCCAGGCCCGTTCCGCCCGTGGCGCGCGAGCGCGTTTTATCCACCCTGTAAAAGCGGCCGAAAATATGGGGCAGCTGGCCCTGGGGAATGCCAATGCCGGTGTCGCGCACGCGCAGCACGGTCACCGCCTCGTCGTCGAGCACCTCCACCTCCACCCGGCCCTGCGGCCGGTTGTATTTGACGGCGTTTTCCATCAGGTTGAACACCACCTGGTACAGCCCGTCCGGATCGGCCAGGATCAGGTGCTGCCCGCTGCTGTGCACCTCGATGGCCACGCCGTACTTTGCGGCGCTGCCGCCCAGCAGCTCGGCACACCGGCGCACCACCGCCCCGACGTCGCACGGCACCGGCCGCGCAGAGGGCTGCGCGTCCAGCCGCGTCAGGTTGAGCAGGCTTTCCGAAATGCGCGTCAGGCGCTCGATTTCCTCGTTGATGCCCGTCAAAAACTCGCGCACATCCTCACGCCGCATATTTGGAGTCTGCAGGATGGAGTCAGACAAAAGGTGGATGGACGCCAGCGGCGTTTTGAGCTCGTGGCTCGCATCCGACACGAACTGCCGGCGCATCTCTTCGTTTTTCTGTATCTGCTCGGTCAGGGCGTTGAACTCGTCGCCTATGGCCGACAGCTCGTCCTCGCCCTGCATGGAAATTTTATAGCTGTATTCGCCCTGCCCCACCCGCTTTACGCCGCGCAGCAAAAGCCCCAGACGGCGGCTGAAGCTGAACATGAACGCCGCGATGCCGAAAAGGCACACGCCGGACAGGCCGGCCGAAAGCTGAAGCAGGTCGGTGCGCGTCTGCCGCAAAAGCGCCGCCTGTTCGGTATCGTAATCGTAAAAATACACCGCCCCGGCGGTTTTCCCCGAGTGCACCACGGGCGCTGCGGCGCACGACTCAAACGCCACCTCGCTGTAGCGGCAGCGGAAAATGTCCTTTCCCGAAAGCGCGCCGATGATTTCAGGGAATACGGCAAGCCGCCCCACGACGTCCGACGTCTTGGAGCTGTCGTAAATGACCATGCCGCCGTTGTCGGTCACGAGCACCCTGCGCTCCCGCATGACCTCCAAAAGCTGCACCGCGTCGTATACATTTTCGCTGCTTAGCTCGGAAAAGCTTTCCAGCGCTGCAGCCAGCGTCATGGCGGCCGCCGTCATTTCCGTTTCCTTTGAGCTGATGACCTGTCTGCGCATCAGCTGCACGGGATAATAGTTTATAATGATAAGCGCCGCCGTCAAAAGTGCCGCAAACGCCGCGCTGATGCGAAAGCGGAGGCTGCTCACAAGACGCCGCAGCCGCGCCGCACGGCTGTTACTCATTCCTGTCGGCACGGAAATAATAGCCCACGCCCCACTTGGTCAGGATGTAACGGGGGTTTGCGTCGTCTTCCTCGAGCTTTTCGCGCAGGCGGCGGATGTGCACATCCACCGTGCGGATGTCGCCGGGGTAATCATACCCCCACACGCTGTTGAGCAGCGTTTCGCGGCTGAACACCCGGCCCTGGCTCCGGATCAGCATGACCAGAAGATCAAACTCCTTGGCCGTCAGAT
>CANUCM010000056.1 GCA_947856675.1 uncultured Clostridia bacterium
CCCCCACGGTTTCCCTCCTGATTTTGAGTCAGGCGCGTCTGCCATTCCGCCACACCGGCGCGGCGGAATTATTATAACGCATCAGGGGACAAAATGCAAGCTCAATCTTTCAGCAAGCCGCGCAAAACAGCCGTGTAGCTTTCTGCTGCGCCGTACAGCTGGTCGAGTTCCACATGCTCGTCAATCGTGTGCGCCAGGTTTTCAAAAGACGGTCCAAGCCCCAGCGTTTTAATGCCTGCTTCGCCCGCATAATGGCTTCCGTTGGTGCAGAAGTTGTACTGGGTAATTTCCGGGTTAAAGCCCGCTTTTTTCAGCTCGGCATACACATCCTGCACAAACTCCTCCTGCTTGTCAAACAGCCATCCGGGGAAAAACCGCTCTCCGACAATTTCCTCGCCCGTATAGCATTTTTCACGGCCCACCGCATAGCTGACCTTGCAGCGGAAGTCAGGATCGGCCGCGGCCAGCGCATCGACAGCCGCCTGCAGCGGCGCCATAACGCTCTCCCTGGTCTCTCCGACCAAAAGCCGCCGATCATAAGTCGCACGGCAATACTCCGGCACCACGGATGCCCCGGGGTACGGTTCCGATTTGATGTCAACCAGTTCCAGGATGCCTTTGCCCAGCACCGGATGGTGCGTCGGCACCAGCTTTTGAATGGCATCAATCAGCTTGGACATTTTGTATACGGCATTGACGCCCTTTTCCGGGTTGGCCGAATGTGCCGGCTTTCCGAACGTTTCGAATACGATTTCGGCGCGGCCGCGCTGGCCGATTTTCATATTAAGCTGCGAAGCCTCGGCAATAATCACATAATCCGGCCTAAAGTGCTCGGAAAGGCTGCGGGAAGCCACGCCTTCAAAGCACTCTTCATGCACGGAGCCCGCCACATAAATCTCGCCTGCAAAGTCACGCCCGCAGTCCTCTGCGAAAAACGCCGCGCCGCATGCCGACGCCGCCAAAGCGCCTTTCATATCGGTTGCGCCGCGCCCGTACAGCGTGGTGCCTTCGACTTCCGCCGCAAAGGGCTTGTGCGTCCATGCACTCTCGTCCGTGACGGGAACCGTGTCCATATGCCCGTCAAACAGTACCTTTTTCCCGGGGCGTTTGCCGCGCAGGATCCCCACCGTGTTGCCGTATTTGTCAACAAACACATCGTCAAAGCCCAGGCGTTTAAATCCTTCGGTCAGCACCGCGGCCACCTTGTCCTCGTGTCCGGAGTAGCTCTGCTGCTGTATCAGCTGCCGGGCCAGCTCCAAAACCTGTTCCTTCCTTTTTTCGCAAAGCATGAATCCCACTCCTGTCAAAGTATTTTTATATATTGTGATGCTGTTTTTGCCATCATCAACTTGGTTCCCGCTGCGTCAAACGCAATTTCGAGCAGCAAATCCCCGCCCATGGGCGTTACGTTTTTGACCGTTCCCCGGCCGAACGCCTTATGCTCTATTGCCTGCCCTGCCCGGTAGGACGCTGCCCGGCTCTCCCCGGCCGGCGCGGCTGACACCGAAACGGAAGGCGGGGTCCTGACGGTTCGCTGCACTGCCGGACGGGCCGGACGGGCGCCGTTCATCACGGCAGGCCATGCCCGCTCCCTTTGCAGACATGCTTCCGGGATTTCGCCGATAAACCGCGACGGTTTTGCATAACTCGTCTGCCCATACAGCATCCGGCGCTTGGCGCATGACAAATACAGTGCTTTTTTTGCCCGAGTCATGGCAACATAGCAAATCCGCCGTTCTTCTTCCAGCTCCTCGTTGCGCTCCAGCGACCGGTATGAAGGGAAGATTCCCTCCTCCATTCCGGTCAAAAACACCGTATCAAACTCCAGGCCCTTGGCGCTGTGCATGGTCATCATGGTCACGGCGTCCGCTTCCTCATCGTAGCGATCCACGTCGGACAAAAGGGAAATTTCCTCGAGAAACTCACCGAGCGATGGTTCTTCGCTGCGCTGCACATACTCGACAATGCTGGACTTCAGCTCTCGGATATTGTCAATCCTTCCCTGCGCTTCCAAAGTATCCTGTGCTTCCAGCACCGCAAGATAGCCTGTTTTGCGCATCACTTCCTCGTAAAACTCCGGCAGCGGCAGCGAACGGGCGTCATCCTGCAGCTGAGCTATCATACCGGCAAACTTTTCAAGCGCAGCCCCCGCCGCCTTTCCGAAATCTTCATATTCCAAAGCCCGCTGCGCAATCTGCATTTGTGAAACACCCTCGCGGTCGCTCAAAAGCGAAAGCGTTTCCAGCGTTTTGGCTCCGATTTTTCTCGGCGGATTGTTGATAATCCTGCGAAGGCGCACCGTATCGCTCGGATTCTGCACGACCCACAGGTAAGAAAGCATATCTTTTACCTCTGCCCGGTCAAAAAAACGCAGGCCGCTGACAATCCGGTACGGAATGCCGTTGCGCTTAAAGGCCGTTTCAATGCTGTTGCTCAGCGCATGGTTGCGATACAACACTGTAAAGTTTTTTAGCTTTACTCCTTTTGCATATCCCTCATGAATTTTGGCTGCAATGTACTGTGCTTCTTCCTCCTGGGTTTCTGCTTCAAAAAAGTGCACACGCTGCCCCTGCTCGTTGCGCGTCCAGAGAGTTTTCCCCTTGCGCTCCGTATTGCAGGCAATCACGTCATTTGCTGCCGCCAGAATATTGCCGGTGGAGCGATAGTTTTGTTCAAGGCGGATGGTCACGGCCTCTGGATACTGCTGCTCAAACTCCAGAATGTTTCGAATCGTCGCCCCGCGAAACTTGTAAATGCTTTGGTCGTCATCCCCGACCACGCAAAGATTCCGGTATCCGCCCGCCAGAATGCTGCATAACATATATTGCGCATGGTTTGTATCCTGATACTCATCCACCAGCACATACCGGAACTTTTTCTGATAGTACTCCCGCACCTCGGAAAATCCCTGCAGAAGCTCTACCGTTTTGACAATGATGTCGTCAAAATCCAGCGCGTTGGCTGCCAGCATCCGGCGCTGATACGCCGCATACACCCGGGCTACAATGCGCCGGTAATAATCGCCGCCCGCCTGCTCCTCATATTCTGCCGGCATGACAAGATTGTCCTTTGCCCGGGAGATTTCCGAGGAAATACCGCGCAGCTCAAACTTTTTTTCGTCAATGTCGAGGTCCTTCAAAATGCCTGCCAGCATCCGTTTTTTATCGTCTTCGTCATAAATGGTAAAGTTCCTGGTGTAGCCGAGCTTTTCAATATCCCTGCGCAGCATTCGCGTACAGGCCGAGTGAAACGTATGGGCCCAAATGTCTGCCGCCTGAGGACCGCAGGCAACATTCAGCCGCTCACGCAGTTCTCCCGCTGCCTTGTTTGTAAAAGTGATGGCAATGATTTCCCACGGCTGCGGCCGATCCACGCTGCACAGGCGCAGCAGCTGCTCGTCGGGCAGTGCGTCTTCATCCGCCACTGCCATGGCCAGCTGCGCAAGCTCGGCATCCCCGGCCCAATCTGGCGCCGTCTCACATTCATAACCCCGGCCAAACCGGAGAAGGTTGATCACACGGTTGATAAGAACCGTCGTTTTCCCGCTGCCTGCGCCAGCCAGCAAAAGAACGGGGCCCTCTGTTTTAAACACCGCTTTTTTCTGCATGTCATTCAGCTTTTCAAACTCGCGCTCAATGACCGCTTTGCGCAAAGCGCTGTAACGAACGTCAAAATTGCTCATGCTTTCTCCCTATTTTAATACGACATTTTCCTCACTCAGCACCCCGCGCAGCCTGTCCAGAAGCTCCGCGCTGCCGGATACCCACCGCTCCTCGCGCAGACGCATTTTGCGTCTTGTATCCGCAGTCACCACCACGACCGGACAAAAGCCGGGATAGCCGGCCATGATTTTGCACACGCTGACAAAAGCTTCGCTGTCGGCGGAAGGCACTTTCAGATACAATGTCTTCGGCTTTACAGCCGCCTCCGCTGCAGGCTGCGCGCGTCTTCCGCCGCGCTGATTCCTCCGCGCCAAATGCTGCTGTACGCCCGCTTCCGTCAGCGGCTGAATCTCATCGCACACCAGCTTGGGTTCCTCGTCTTCGCGCGCCGAAACCCGGCCGTACACAACCACGGCGCTGTCCTCATGCAGGTACATGCCGCCGCTGCTCAGAGCACCGGAAAACACCAGCATTTCCACAGAGCCGCTGACATCTTCGAGCGTAGCGTACGCCATACTGGTACCCTTTTTTGTGGTTTTCAGCTTGAAGGCCGTTATCACGCCCGCCATGGTAATATAGCTGCCGTCGCCAATTTCCGAGCCGCCTTCCTGTGAGCAGCATTCCAGCACACGCGCAACAGACACAGCTCCCGCCTTCGTACACAGGCCCCGCAGCGCTTCCATCGGATGGCCGGAGAGATACAGCCCCGTTGTTTCCTTTTCCATCGCCAGCAGTTCCTTTTCGGGAAACTCCGGAATGTCGGGAAGCATCTGCGGCTCAGCGGACGGCTGGTGCATTTCAGCAAATAAATCTATCTGCCCCTCAAGGTTGCGCTTCACATCGGAGGAGGCACTGTCCAGCACCCGCGCGTATACCGACATCAGCTGTGAACGCCGCACTCCCATACTGTCAAAGGCGCCGCACTTAATGAGGTTTTCCAAAACCCGCTTGTTGAGATCGTACTGCGACATGCGCCGGCAAAAATCAGGAAAATCCACAAAAATTCCGCCGCTGCGCCGTTCTGAGGTCAGGCGGTCGATCAGCCCGCGCCCAACGTTTTTCACCGCGGCCAGTCCAAAGCGGATACCGCTTTCGCTGACGGTAAAGTCGGCGTCCGAGCTGTTGACATCGGGCGGCAGCACGCTGATCCCCATTTCACGGCACTGAGAAATATACTCCGAAACCTTGCCCGAAGAATCCAGCACCGACGTCAGCAGTGCGGCCATGTACTCCCTCGGGAAATGATATTTCATATATGCGGTCTGATAAGCCAGCACCGCATACGCTGCTGCATGTGCCTTGTTAAAGGCGTAATTTGCAAAGTCCAGCATCTCGTCGAAGATTTCGTTTGCCGTTGCGGCATCAATCCCGTTGCCTGCACAGCCGGCAATCCCCTCCGCGCTGTTTCCGTTTACAAAGTTTTCCCGCTCGCTTGCCAGCACGTCAAACTTTTTCTTGGACATCGCCCTGCGCACCATATCCGCGCGCCCCAAAGAATACCCTGCAAGCAGCCGGAATGTTTCCATGACCTGTTCCTGGTACACGATGCAGCCGTAAGTGACCGAAAGGATTTTTTCCAGCATCGGGTGCTTGTAGCTGATGTGCGACGGGTTGTTTTTCCTGTCGATATACGTCGCAATGGAGGCCATCGGCCCCGGCCGGAACAGCGCCACAATGGCTGTAATATCTTCGATGGACCGCGGTTTCATAGCCATGGTGACCCCGGTCATCCCCGAGCTTTCCAGCTGGAACACGCCGGAGGTACGCCCCTGCGCCAGCATGTCATACACGCCCTGATCCGCATAATTGATGTGTTCAAGATCAATGTCAGCCCCGCCTGCGCGCGCAAGGCGGACGGCATCATCCAGGATAGTCAGGTTGCGAAGCCCCAGAAAATCCATTTTGAGCAGGCCGAGCTCTTCCAGCGTAGTCATCCCGTACTGCGTGACAGTACCGAGATCGTTTTTTGCCAGCGGTACATAAGTAAACACCGGTTCAGAAGTGATAATGACCCCGGCTGCATGTGTCGAAGCATTGCGCGGCATACCCTCAATTTCCCGGGCAATATCGATGAGGTTCCGAACGCGATCATCCTCATCATAAAACCGTTTCAGTTCGGCAGAGCCGTCCAGTGCTTTTTGCAGCGTCATTTTCGGTTCCTGCGGCACCAGCTTGGCCACCTGATCGACCTCTGCATACGGCATGTTCAGCACGCGCCCGACATCCCGAATCGCCGCGCGGGCCGCCATGGTGCCGAACGTGATAATCTGCGACACCTGTTGTTCACCGTACTTCCGCACGACATAATCAATGACCTCCTGCCGGCGAATATAGCAGAAGTCTATGTCTATATCCGGCATGCTGACGCGCTCCGGATTCAGAAAACGTTCGAAATACAGGGAATACTGAATGGGATCGAGCTGCGTAATGCCCAAACAGTATGCGACCATGCTTCCCGCGGCAGAACCGCGCCCCGGTCCCACAGGAATCCCCTGGCTGCGGGCAAATGCGATAAAGTCGCCGACAATCAGAAAATAGTCGACAAACCCCATTCGACGTATCATGTCAATTTCGTAATCAAGCCGGCTGCGCACCTCGGGAGACGCGTCCGGATAGCGTTTTTTAAAGCCCTCCAGGCATTTTTCCCGAAGTACGCTCAGTGCGTCCTGGCCTTCTTCCAACGGGAACTTCGGAAGATGGTGGCTGCCAAAATCAAAGTCCAGACGGCATTTTTCCGCAATGCGCACGGTGTTTTCCAGCGCCTGCGGGCAGTCGGGAAACAGCTGCGCCATCTCATCTCCGCTTTTGATGTAAAATTCCTGGCCGCTGAAGCGCATGCGCTCCTCATCTTCCACGAGCTTTCCCGTCTGTATGCACAGCAGTACGTCATGAATGGATGCATCCTGCCGGCGCAGATAATGAGCATCATTCGTCGCGACCAGCGGAATCCCCGTTTCCTGCGACAGGCGCTTCAGCCCTGCGTTGACCACGGCCTGTTCGGCAATCCCGTGGTCCTGCAGCTCCAAATAGTAATCGCCCGGCTCAAACAGCCCCTGGTAGGCAAGCGCCGTATCCTTTGCCGCCTCATAGTTGCCCGCCGCAAGCAGCTGCTGCACCTGTCCCGCAAGGCAGGCCGAAAGGCATACAAGCCCTTCGCTGTGCTCTTTCAAAAGCTCAAAATCAATTCTCGGCTTGCTGTAAAACCCTTCCACAAACCCCATGGAACAAAGGTAAATCAGATTTTTGTAGCCGGTTTGGTTTTTGCACAGCAGCACCAGATGATATGCGTCTCCATCGAGTTCATAGGTCTTGTCAAACCGCGAACGCGGCGCCACATACACCTCGCAGCCTATGATAGGCTGAATCCCTGCTTTTTTTGCCTGCTTGTAAAAATCTATGACGCCGTACATCACGCCATGGTCCGTAATGGCCACAGCCTTTTGCCCCAGCGCCTGCACGTGTTCAATCAGGCGGCCGATGCGGCACGCGCCGTCAAGCAGGCTGTATTCCGTATGTACATGCAAATGAACAAACTCTTTCATGAACTGCCCTTTCCCCATATGCCGCGTGCAGCGGCTCTTTTTCTACTGGAGCTGATTTGCCAGCTTCATCAGTTTTCGCATGCGGTTATTGAGCCCGGGTTTTGTAATCGGCTCGTCAAACAGCGGCAGCAGCTCGCTCAGTGAAAGCTCCGGGTTGTCCAGGCGCACCTGCGCAGTTGCCTGCAGAGCCTGCGGCAAGGTCTGAAGCACCCCTGCCGCCTGCAGCCGGCCTATGGCTGCCACCTGCCGTGCCGCCGCACTGAGCGTTTTGTCCAGATTCGCCGTTTCGCAGTTGACCTTCCTGTTGACATTGTTGCGCAAATCCTTTTCCACTTTGCTGAGCATCAGCGTCATGGCCGCGCCGGTGGCCCCGGCCGCGGAAAGGAAATCTTCAATCAGCCCGCTGTCTTTGTAATACAGCACATAATTGCCGCGGCGGGTCAGCTGCCCCGGTGCCATATTCATATCCAAAAGCAGCGCCATAACCTGCCTCGATACATTATAGTGGGATGTCACCAGTTCAAGATGGTAGCTCTTTTCCGGATCCGAAAGATAGCCTCCGGCCAGAAAGGCGCCGCGGACAAAGGCGGACTTGCAGCAGTCCTCCTCCACCAGCGCACGGTTCAGCTGCAGCGCGATGTTTTTATGTTCATAACCGAACGCAGAAAAAATCCGCTCGGCTGTCTGCCCGTCATACAGCAGCTGGGAACCGTTTTGCTCCTCCGGTTCGGCCCGGAACGCCGCGTGCAGCAGCGCCGCCGCCCGGCGGCGCACCACCGGATTGTCCGACTGAATGCGCACCCCATCCCCACTGAACCGATTGGCGTACAGAAGAATGCCCAGGCTTTCTGCCAGCATGCAGCACGGGGCACCCAGCGAAAGCCGGCACAGTTCGTTTTTTGTTTCTGTTGTAAAGGACATAAGCTTTACTCCTGTCTGAGCAAAAAGCGGTCATACTCCCCTAAAACACCCGCACGCGGCGCATAGCACTCTGCGGCCTGCATGATCGTATACGCCAAACGCAGCGGGTCGTGCCGGGCAAAATCACTGCCCAGCGCCAGAATTTGCCCGCCGAACAGCTCAACTCCCATGCGCGAAAACGCCGATGGTTCAGGGAACAGCTGCGCGCAGCCTTCGCCACGGTACTTGCGCACAATTCGCGGATGCACCGCCTGGGTGTTGTACAGACAAACGTCCACCACACGCCCGCGCGCGTGTCCATTGATTGCCTGAACATGCTGCGCCGCGGTATACCCCTCTGTTTCGCCTTCCTGCGTCATGATGTTGAGCACATACACGCGCAGGGCTTCAGAACGGCGGATGGCTTCGCTCACACCGTCCACCAGCAGATTCGGGATGACGCTTGTATACAGGCTTCCCGGCCCGAGAATAATCAAATCCGCCTGTTCAATCGCCTCGATCGCCGACGGTACCGCCTTGGGGCACTGTGGGCACAGCGAGATTTGATCAATCCGCAGGCCGCTTTCCTTTTTGGCCGCCGTGATGTTGGTTTCCCCCTGGACGCAGCTCCCGTCTTCAAACAGCGCCTGCAGCGTAACATTGCTGCCCGTAACGGGCAGCACTTTTCCCGTAACAGCCAAAAACTGATTCATCCGCTCCACTGCCGCCTCAAAGCCGCCGCACACGCCGCACAGAGCCAGCAAAAACAGGTTTCCAAAGTTCTGGCCCTTCAGCGTGCCTTCCGGAAAGCGGTAATTGAGAAGCTGATTCATCGTGCTGCTGGTGTTGGCCAGGGCCAGAATACAGTTGCGTATGTCCCCGGGCGGCAGCATGCCAAACTCCTGGCGCAGCAGCCCGCTTCCGCCCCCATCATCCGTCACGGTGACAATGGCGGTAATGTTGTCGGTATACTCTTTCAAACCCAAAAGCAGCGTGGACAGACCGGTCCCTCCGCCGATGGCCGTGACGCGGCGCCCCGAAACCCGTGCCGCCCGCATCAGATCAAAAGCTGCCTCGGCATCCAGATTTTTATAGTTCATACTTACCCTTTCGCAATGTCGCGGTGGCGGAACGTCACACTGTGGCCTGCCTGGGCCAGCTGTTCCGCCAGCTTGCGCACGATGCTTACCGAACGGTGGCGCCCCCCGGTGCAGCCTACGGAAACCACAAGCGATGTACGGCCCTCTTCTATATATCGCGGCAGCAAAAAGTCAATCAGCCCGCAAAGACGCTGGACAAACTCCGAAGCCCCGGGAGAATCCATCACATACTGCACAACATCCTCATCCAGCCCGGACTTTTCCCGCAGCTCGGACACATAATACGGATTTCGCAAAAAGCGGGCGTCAAACACCATATCGCTGTCACGCGGAATCCCGTGTTTAAAACCAAAGCTGCACAGCGTCAGCGCAATGCGCTGGCTGTCCCCGCAAAACAAGCCCATCAGCTGATTTCTCAACCCCGCGCTCGTCAGATAGGAAGTGTCTATCAGGTAATCCGCCCGCGCCCGCACCGGCTCGAGCAGCATACGCTCCTCAGAGATAGCGCTGACAAGTCCTTTCCCTTGCCAGTCCAGCGGATGCCTGCGCCGGGAAGCTCGCTGCCGGTTGACCAGCACTTCGTCGGACGCATCGACAAACAGGATGCGAAAATCAACGCCGATGCTTTTCATTTCTTCCATCACCTGAAACAGCTCTCCGCTGTCCAGGCCGCCGCGTGCATCGACCACAAACGCCATCCGCTTGTACCGGCTGTCGGGAAACAGTTCGGCAAAGTGCGGAATCATGCTGACCGGCATGTTGTCAATACAGTAATACCCAATGTCTTCCAGCACATCCACCGTCAGGCTTTTTCCTGCGCCCGACATTCCGGAAATAATCAGGCACTCCATATCGTCACCCCTTGTTTTCAGTCCAGCAGCCGGATTTCACGCTCCAGCGTCACCCCGGTCTGTTCTTTTACCGTTTTTTCAATATGGTCCATCAGCCGCAGGATATCTGAGGCGGTGGCGCCGCCTTCGTTGACGATAAAGCCCGCATGCTTGTCAGAAACCCTTGCGCCGCCCACCTGGCACCCTTTCAGCCCGCACTGTTCTATCAGCTGTCCGGCAAAATGCCCCTGCGGGCGTTTATAGGCGCTGCCGGCGCTCGGCTTGTTCAGCGGCTGTTTCTGTCTTCTTCTTTCGGCAAAATCCGACATTTTCCGCTCGATTTCCTCCCGGATGCCCTGCTCCAAAACGAGCTCCGATGACAAGACAACATAACCGGGATGCGTTTTAAAAAAACTGGTCCGGTACCCGAACTCGTGCTCCGCTGCGCCAAGGGTTATGATTTCCCCCTGCGGCGACACAGCACGCGACTGCCGCACGACCATGGACATCTCTCCGTCATACGCGCCGGCGTTCATCACGAGCGCCCCGCCCAGCGATCCGGGGATGCCCTGCGCAAATTCCAGCCCCTGCAGCCCGTATCTGGCCGCCTGTGCTGCAATAAAGGACAGCGCCGCACCGCACTGCGCAGCCACCGTGCAGCCGGTCACGCCGACAGCTTCCAGAGCAGATGTGGAAATCACCATGCCGCAAAATCCCTTATCCGAAACAAGCAGATTGGAGCCGCGGCCAATCACTGCGGTTTTCACGCCGCGCCGGCGGCATTCCTGCAGCAGCATGCACAGCTTTTCCTCCGTGTCGGGCAGGGCAAACCATTGCGCCGGCCCGCCTACCTTGAATGTGGTATGGGCGCTCAGCGGCTCCTGCTGCCGAAGTGCTATCGCGTTTTGTCTGCAGTATTCAAGCAAAAAAACAGCCTCCCCTGTTTTATACCGATCCTTTTGTTCCAAACGGCTTTTTTCCCATTATACGTTTATCTATCTTATAATACCACAGCCATGGCAAAAATGACAGAGTAAAAAAGCTCCCCTCAGGGAGCTTTTGTGCGCGCTACAGGCGGCTTTTTATTTTTTCCAGAACGCCTTTTTCCAGACGCGAGACCTGAGCCTGTGAAATGCCCACCTCCCGTGCCACTTCCATCTGCGTTTTTCCGTCATAAAACCTCAGCGCCAAAATCCGCTTTTCCCTGTCCGACAGATCGCGCAAAGCCTGCTTCATTGAAATCTGTTCCAGCCAGCTGTCGTCGGTGTTGTTTGCGTCACGCACCTGATCCATGACGCAAATCGCATCACCGCCGTCCTGAAACACCGGTTCATACAGCGATACCGGTTCGGAAATGGCATCCAGCGCAAACACAACGTCTTCCCGACGCACCTGCATTTCTTTTGCGATTTCCTCTATCGTCGGCTCTCTCTGGTTTTTCCCCATCAGCGCCTCGCGCACCGTCAGTGCGCGATATGCGTTGTCGCGCATGGATCTGCTGACACGCACGGCGCTGTTATCACGCAGGTACCTGCGGATTTCCCCGATGATCATGGGAACCGCATAGGTGCTGAATCGCACTTTCTGCGTGATGTCAAAATTGTCAATGGCCTTGATAAGCCCGACGCAGCCCACCTGGAACAGGTCATCCATCGGCTCACCCCGGTTGGTAAATCTCTGTATCACCGACAAAACCAGCCGAAGATTGCCCGAAACAAGCTCTTCCCGCGCCCGCTTGTCACCCTGCTTGCTCTTTTCCAAAAGCCGCATGATTTCATCGTTTTTCAGCACGGTCAGCTTGGCGGTGTTGACTCCGCAAATCTCCACTTTGGACTGCATGCGAAACCCTCCCGAGGTATGATATACTCATTATTTCCACGGGGTTTTGGCTTCATACTGCAAATTATTTTTGTTTGTCGCCACCGTTCGCCGGACAGACGCTTCTTTTGTCGCAGCGGGTCAAATCTGCCGCAGCATCTCTTTTTTCAGTCGGGTTATAATGCGTTTTTCCAATCGTGATATGTAAGATTGTGAAATTCCCAGCTTATCCGCCACCTCTTTTTGCGTCAGCTCATCTCCGCCCGACAGCCCGAAGCGAAGCGTGATGATGGTCCGCTCCCTCGCGGAAAGCCGGCCTAAGCAGCGCCCCAGCACCTCTCTGTCCGCATCGTCCTCAATCGGCCGCAGCACACAGTCGGGCTCTGTGCCCAGCACATCGGAAAGCAGAAGCTCGTTTCCGTCCCAGTCGGTATTGAGCGGCTCGTCGATGGATATTTCCGTGCGCTGCCCCGAGTTTTTGCGCAGATACATCAGGATCTCGTTTTCAATGCAGCGCGACGCATAAGTGGCAAGCTTGGTGTTCTTATCCACCCGATAGGTGTTGACCGATTTGATAAGCCCGATGGTTCCAATGGATATCAAGTCCTCAATTCCTACGCCGGTGTTCTCAAACTTTCTCGCAATATAAACCACCAGCCGCAGATTGTGTTCAATCAACGCCTGCCGGATCTCCGGCTCCTTGCCCGTATATTTTGACAGGTACTCCTGCTCCTGCTGCGCACTCAGCGGCGCCGGCAGGCTTTCTGAACCTCCAATATAGTAAACCGGCGGGACGACCGGAAAACCCAGCCGGTGCAGCAGCCGGTACAGCCACAAACGCACACCCCATGCTTTCTGTCCCATTGCCTCATTCCGCCTTTCTTCAAACTCCCAAAACCGCCATACAGCCATCCGGGGTTGCTATCTCCCTTCCGGCAGCTCCCACCAGAATATCATCCCGCCGGCTGCCGTCTACACAAACACTGTCCGGTTTCAGCACCAGCATCAGCCCGGCCTCGCCGGACACATCGCGATACGGGGTCAGGGCAAACACCCCAGGGTACACGCTGCACAGCTGTGAAAAGCATTCCGCCGCGTTGCCTTTTCCGCAGCGTTTCAGCACCTCTGCGGCCGGCTCGTCAAAAAGCTCAGCGAGCATGCCGGCGCCGACAACCAAAATGCGTTTTCCCGTCATGGGGTCGCGCAGAAGATTTCCGCTGTCAATCAGCGCCCGCAGTTTCAGGCATTTTCCTCCCATGTCGATCTGTACTTCGGCCGTACTTTTTGCAATGCGCAGCCCGCCGCCTCCGAACACCGCCCCCAAAATGCCATACGCCGCCGCCGCGGAAAGCAGCAGCAGTTTTACGGAAATGCCGAGATACGGTACCCCGTTGCGCAGCGTGACAGCCTGACCGCCCGTCAGAAGCGAAAGTGCCATGACCACCCCAGCCAGCGCAAAGGATACACAGCAGAAAATACAGCACAGCCTGAGCATGCGCCCTTCGCTTTTTTTCCCGAAGGTTACGGCCGTCACCGCGGCGCACAAAAGGCATTTAAAAAGCACCGACGGCAGCACAGAAAGCTCCGGGAAAAACATCAATACGGAAAAAAGCGCCCCAAGCGCAGCCCCGCCCAGCAGGCGAAGCCTGCCTGTGTACACACCGCTGAAGCGCGAGGTCAAAAACAGCAGCAGGTAATTGATTGTCAGATTGAGCGCAAACAGCACGTCTATGTAAATCACTTGCATATGGGTTCCTCCGCCGGACCTTTTCCGGTATTTTCAGTATAGACGTCCGTTCTAAAAAAAGCTGTCTGTTTTTGCGCCTCCGGTTTCCGGGCAAAACCTGCAGACTTCGCCTTCCTTGTTTACGCACAAAACCCCGCACATTTCCCCTTCCAGCGCGATTGGCGTCACCAGGCAGAAAAACGGCGCAAACGCCATTTCCCGGCCTTCCTGCAGGGGAAAGACAAGATATTCCGTATCCCCCCACTTTTTATACCGCAGGCCGCAGGCTTTCTGCGCACACTGCCGCAAAAGAAGCTCCCAGTGTTCTCCGCAGTCTGCCGGCATCTGCTCCAGCGCGCAAAGGGAAAACGGAAACGGCCCCTTCAGCTCCTGCCCGGGAAGCGTGCGTACAATTTCCGCGCGCAGGCCGGCTGCACCGCGCTCCCGCAGAGGCCCCGCGCTGTACTGCGGAATGCTGCGGCATACCACAAAGCTGCCGTTTTGCGGCGCCATGACCCCCAGCTTCAGTGCATCACCGCTCTCTCCGCGGATGCAGACCCGGTAAATATACCGTTCCTCAAACGGGCAGCGCGCCTGCACCAGCACCCGGCCGTTTTCTGTATGCCAGTCAACCCGGCCGACTTCCCGGCCGTTTAAAAAAAGGCCGCATTGACCCATTCCATCACCTCGTCCCTTTTCGCCCTCTGAGCGCCTTATATAAAATATTCCGCAGCAAATGCGGATATGCCAAAAAAAGACAGCCGGCAGGCTGTCTTTTTTATCAGATGGCGGTATTGCGGGGGCTCTTGGTTTTCGCCGCTTGATGGGAACGGTCTATTATTGCTCCCGCCAGCTTCTCTTTTGTTCGGCATCTTTTTTGTCCAGCGAGGTATCTCCTGCGAGCCCCTCGATATGATGTGTCAGTTCATGCACCAGCGTTTCGCGCAGCTCCTGCTCCCATTGCTGCAGTGTCCACTCTTCCTCCTGCGCCAGTGCCGCCAGAGATCCGTAATAAATGTTGATGTACCGGCCCATCTGATCTTCGCAAAACTCTCCCAGGATGTACACTTCGTCGTCAAACTCCGGATCGGTCACCTCATCAGGCAGCAGCAGCACCCCGCCGTTCAGGCCGTCAAAAATGCCCGCAGGCAGCTTTTCCGCCAGCTCGTCCAGCATGGCGCCTGCCTCGTCAATGCTCAATACCATTGTATCCTCCTTTACGAAGAAACCCCGCGGACGCAGCCGCGGGGCTTTTTTACTGAATGGTGTAGTCTCCGTTGATCAAAATCGTCGCGTCGCCGCTCGCCCGGATGCCGCGCCCCTGTATCGTGACGATATACAGGTGGTTTGTGCTGAGGTTCTGCCCGTTTGCAAGATCTCCGCCGGTCGAAAGATCGATGAGCCCCGGCGTACCCGACGCCACGCACTGCGCCGATCCGATGCGCAGAAGGATTTCACAGCCCACCTCGGCCGTCAGGGTCTTTCCGCTTTGCAGCTTGAGCACCGTCCAGCCCGACTCTTCCGTACCGGAAGTGCCGCCCATCTGCTCCAGCACCGCCGCCGCAACGGCTTCTACCAGCTCATCACTGGGCTGCACCTGGGACCCGACCTCTCCCACTTTTTTGTCAATTTCAGACTGGATTGACGCCATTTTCTGGGACAGCAGCGTGTCAAACTCGGCTGACTTTTCAGAGAAAATCTGATCAATCCGGGCATTGGCCTCCGGTGTGAGCACGTCGTTTATGTAACTCAGCGTGACGAGCGGGTCGTCCTTTGAGCCATATTCGGCGGCCACGGCCAGATAACCGGTTGTCGTCAGCACGGCAAGCAGCACCACAGCCAGCATCAGCGTCCATTTTCGGCTTTTCAAGCGTTATCCCTCCAGGCTGTTTTCCACATCCCCGCTCTGCAGTCCAAAGCTCACGGCAATCGCGTCGTCGACCTTGTGCATCATGCCGCGGTCCAGACACCCCATGCGCTCGCGCAGGCGTTTTTTATCCAGTGTACGGATTTGTTCCAGCAGCACCACCGAGTTTTTTGACAGTCCATAAGTCCTCGCTTCGATTTCGATGTGAGTGGGCAGCTTTGCCTTGTTCTGCTGCGACGTGATGGCCGCGGCGATGACCGTCGGGCTGTATCGGTTTCCCACATCGTTCTGCACTATCAAAACCGGTCTCATTCCGCCCTGCTCGCTGCCGACAACAGGGCTCAGATCCGCGTAGTATATCTCACCGCGCCGTACCGGGTTGTTGCGATCCATTCTCTCACGCTCCGCAGGAAAAGTGTCGGACAAGTCCGCAACAATATTTTTCCACGCGTGCGCGGGTTTTAATCATCGCACGTTATTTTTCCGCGCAGGCGAAAGTTTTGCGTACTGCCTCTGCTTCAGTATATGCACAAGGCGGCGCAAAGGCGCGCGGCAGCGCTCGATATTTGTAATATTATATCATTTTCAGGGGCACAAATCAACTGTCACCCGCATTTTCTGCCGGTGTCCCCGGTAAAAAACTCATGTTTTTTACGCTGAGCGTCATAATCATCTGGCCGTCCAGGTAAAACTCGGCCCGCTCCACAGCCAGCGTATCCTGGGCGATCCAAATGCGCTTGAGCCCCTCGCAGTCTTCAAAACTGCTTTCAAAGCTGAGCACTGTGCTGCGTCCCGACTCAGTCTTCTCCTCGCAGGTTTCCACGGGGATGCCCCCGGCCAGGTCATTGACAATGCCGGCCATGGCATCAACGGGCACAAACCCGCCAAGCGGCGGCAGCAGCGTTTCCACAGCGATATCCTCATATGTAATCTGCGCACCCCGGTCCTGTGTACTGGCCGAAATACCGGCCAGACTTTCCGGCTCTGTCAGCGTCGTTCTGGCGCTCTCTCCGCTTTGCTCAAACACAATGGTGTAATCAGCCAAAACGCCGGTATGAGTGGTAATTTCCACCTCGGCAGAAACATTTTGCTGTGCATAGCATTCCTGTATGGCCGAAATATCCGTTTCGGCTCCCGAACAGCCGCCTGCCAGCAGGCAGCAAACAACCGCCGCAGCACCCGCTTTCCATCGCATTGCACCGATACCTCCCATAAAAGCAGCTTCGGTGCATATGTATGGCACCCCGCGCCATTCTATTCGCCCATTACAATGCAAAATGCCACCGCGCTGTCCCCGGCATGCGAAATGGACAGGGCAAAACTGCGGTTTCCGTAGTGGGCTTTGGCCGAACCGTGCAGGGTGACAGACGGCGCGCCCGCTTCATCATGGCAAATCTCAATCTCTCTTGGCACAATGCCAAACAGCCCGCGCCCCAGCGCCTTGGCCACAGCTTCCTTGGCACAGTACAGCCCGGCTGCCGTCTGCGCAGCATGGGGTTTTTCCCCGATGTACGCACGCTCCTTTTCCGTATAAATTTCCTGCAAAAACGCAGGCTTTGTCAACAGCCTTTCGAATCGGGCGATTACTTCCATGTCGACTCCGGTGTGCAGCTGCATGCCTTATCCTCCCTTTCCGGAATATATTGTTTGTCATACATCACACGGGCATGGCTTTGCTTGATAACCCGCTTTTCCAGCACGTTTCCCGTCTGTTTGTCCACGCATGTGCGCAAAACAACATTGTTTCTGTAATACACTCCATCCTCACAGGTAAAATGCTCATCCTGTACGCAAATATGGTATTTGACCGCAAGCGGGTGCTCCGCCCGCAGCTCGCCGCACAGATACTCCTCCGTCGTATAAACGATCAGCTGAAATACCTGATCGGTCGGGTTGCGAAACCGGTAGTCAAGGTAATTGTACACGATGGATGTCCCCACTCCGAACGGCACCTGCCGCCCGAAATCGGGAAACAAATCATATGCATCGTGATGATGATGCTCCGTGATTTCCAGCGGCGAGTGCAGCACAAGCCAGTGAATCAGGTTGGTAAACTGGCACATGCCCCCGCCAATTCCGCTTTTGGTCTGCCCGTTTGCCAGCGTCAGCCCCTCGCGGTAACCTTTTCGGGCTGTGCACGCCCCCACCAGCGTCCAAAAGGAAAACACCTGCCCCGGCCGGATGAGCACGCCGGATACCCTGGGCGCTGCCAGCGAAAGGTTGACCGCCTTGTTTTCCTGAAGGCGCATATCCACGTTTCCAAGTCTTCTCCGGATAAGCGACTTATGCCTGCAAATGCACACCGGAAGCCTCTCCTCCTGCTTTTCCCGCGCCAATGTTCCATATGCCAGCATGTTCTGCAAACTGCGTACAGCTTTGCAGCGTGCTGATGAAATGGCATAAGCCCAGGGCCCCAGCTGACAAAACTGCTTTCGCCTGTGCATCACTGCACCTCCTTCCACTCCATCTGCGCCAAGGTATTCAGCGGCACCAGCCGCTGCGCCTCCTCATATCCTCCGCTATATGTGATATACCAAACCGTACTGCCGCGCACAGCTACGCTTTCCAGGGCGGCACACCACGCGGCATCCAGGCCTTCTATTGACAAGCTTTTAAACGACTGCGCGCTTCGCGCAAACGTGCTGTCTTCCATCAGCACCCGGGCAAAGCGCAGCGCCTGAGCAGGCGTGTGCATGCGGTAAACATCCTGGTACATCCACACGTCCTTTCCCAAAGCGTCCTGTGCGAACTCACGCGCATCCCACTGCTCCGCCGCCAGCGAGCGCGCGGTCTGCACTGTGCTGCTGTTGCCCAGGATATCAGTCCCGCGCTCCGCCTGCACTCCCAAATCCGCAAGCGTCAGATACGGGCCGTCGGCCTGCTCCGGCATGGCATACTCCTCCATCCCCACAAACAGTAAAACCGTCAGAAGGAGAAGCACGCAAATCAGTCCGCGCAGGGTATACTGCACCGCCCGGTGAAAGACCGGCCTTCTGCTCGGCGAATGGTCAATCGGCTGTCCGCGCTTCAGCTTGCGGTACAGCAGCGCTGTGCACACCGCACCGCGCCCCAGCTGGTATATCACCTGCAGCAGCAGCACTGCCCACAAGAGACTGACCTGCGTTGCGCGCACCCATGCAATACGTATTTCAGTGTCCCAGTCCCGCAGCGTTTCCTCCAGGCTGCCGGATATCGACGCACCGATAATAAAGTACATCAGAAGTACCAGTACAATCGGAATCCAGCTGAAGCGGTAGCTGCGGCGCAGCGCTTTGAGCGTGAAAGCCTGCTGCTTTGGATCTGTGTAAAATTCCGGAGCATCACTGTTCTCCGGCGCGCAGAACACATTGACATACCCGACCGACGTAACGTAAGTCCATCCGCACTCCTCATACAGCGCAATTTGATCCTCCGGCAGTCCCGGTCCGCCTTCCAGCGGTGAACAAACCGAAAACTCAATGCGGTATTTTACGTTTTCCGGCTGCCCTTTTTCAAAACGGCTGAGATATGCACCCCGTTTTTTCAAAAACCAGCCTTTACGCGCCATGTCGGCGTAATATTTTTCGTTCTGCCCCACCTCGTATTCTTCCGGGTGAAACGCATACTTTATGTTCATTTTTCTTCCTCCAAAATCCGCCCGTCACGCACCATCTGCTGAAGCCGCCCATACTCCAAAACAAGCGCCCGGTGCCCCAGTTCCGTAATGGAATAGGTCTTGCGCCGTTCGTCCTGCTCTGTCAGCTTGATCAGCCCTTCTTTCCGCATCCGGCTGAGCACCCCGTACAGCGTACCGGGCCCCATGTCAATTCGTCCCCGTGAAAGCTCCCGAATCCGCTGCATCATCCCATAACCGTGGCCCGGATGCAGCAGAGCCAGCAAAATATAAAACATGGCCTCCGACATCGGTTGCTGCTCTGACATGGTTCTCCCCCCTCGCATACTATGCGTTGCGATATATCGCGTGACATAATAATAGCATATTTGCTTTCCCGGTGCAAGAGTGCAAAAAGGGCTTGCACTTTTTGGCGGGTTATGATATAAATATATAGAATATTTTGAAATGCGAAGACGGAGAGAGTAGCGTGCGCCTTCCCTGCGCCAGAGAAAGGCGGTCACCGGCTGAAAGCCGCCTGCACAGGAACGCGCGTGAAGTTCACTCCCGAGCACCGGCGTGGAACCCTTTTCGGCAGTAGACGTCGGCGGCTGGCCCCGTTACGGCCGCAGAGCGCCCGCCTTTTCGGCGGGAAGCAGGGTGGTACCGCGGAAGCAATGCGCTTTCGTCCCTTTGGGGACGAAAGCGTTTTTTTGTTTATAATTTTATTCACATAAGGAGCTGTTGACATTGAAGCTGCGACTCAAACAAATCCTGGAAAGCGCACTGAGCGATATCCGAAACGCCTCCTCCAAAGAGGCGCTGGAAAGCGCTCGCGTCCGCTATCTGGGTAAAAAAGGCGAACTGACCTCCATTCTGCGCGGAATGGGCTCTCTGAGTGCCGAAGAACGCCCTGCCATGGGCCAGATTGCCAATGAAGTGCGCGCCGCCATTGAAAAGGCGCTGGAAGAAGCGGCCGCCGCCATTGAACGCCACGCTTTCGACGCGCGCATGGAACGCGAAACCATCGATGTGACGGTTCCCGGCAAAAAGCCGGCGCCGGGCAAAAAGCACCCTCTCAACATTGTGCTCGACGAACTGTGCGACATTTTTACCGGCATGGGCTTTTCCATTGCCGAAGGCCCGGAGGTCGAGCTTGATTATTACAACTTTGAAGCACTCAATATTCCCAAAAACCACCCGGCCCGCGACACGCAGGATACATTTTATATCAACGACAACATCGTTTTGCGCACGCAGACTTCGCCCATGCAAATCCGCACCATGGAAAAGCAGAAGCCGCCCATCCGCATCATCGCGCCCGGACGCGTTTTCCGTTCTGACGCCGTTGACGCCAACCACTCCCCCGTGTTCCATCAAATCGAAGGGCTTGTTGTGGACAAGGGCGTGACCATGGGCGATCTGAAGGGCACCCTTGAGATCTTTGCCAAAAAGCTGTATGGCGAAGACACGCGCGTGCGTTTTCGCCCGCATCACTTCCCCTTTACCGAGCCCAGCGCCGAAATGGACATGATGTGCTTCAAGTGCCAGGGTGAGGGCTGCCGCCTGTGCAAGGGCGAGGGCTGGATTGAAATTCTCGGCTGCGGTATGGTGCACCCGCGCGTGCTCAAAACCTGCGGCATCGATCCCGACGTCTACTCCGGCTTTGCGTTCGGCATCGGCCTTGAGCGCATTGTCATGCGCCGCTACAAAATCGACGACATGCGCCTTCTGTTTGAAAACGACGCGCGCTTCCTGTCGCAATTTTAAGGAGGATATCTGACATGAAACTGCCGTATCACTGGCTTTCGGAATATACCGATGTGCATGAAAGTCCCAAAAATTACGCCGCGCGCATGACAATGACCGGCTCCAAGGTCGAGGGCTGGGAATGCCCTGCCGATGAAATTCAGCATGTCGTCGTCGGGCGCGTGCTGTCTGTCAAGCCGCACCCGCATGCCGACAAGCTGGTCATCTGCCAGGTGGATGTCGGTGAAAAAACACTGCAAATCTGCACCGGCGCCCCCAACATCCGAGAAAATGTTCTCGTCCCCGTTGCGCTGGACGGCGCCATTCTTCCCGGCGGCCACGCCATCGCTACCACCACCATGCGCGGCGAGCTTTCACAGGGCATGATGTGCTCTTTTGCCGAGCTGGGCCTGACCCAGGGCGACGTCCCTTACGGCGACCCCGACGGTCTGCTCTTTCTTCCCGAAGGCAACCCGGGCGATGATATCTGCCCCATGTTCGGCCTGGACGATGTGATTTTTGATTTTGAGATTACCCCCAACCGCCCCGACTGCCTGAGCGTTATCGGACTCGCGCGCGAAAGCGCCGCCTCTTTCGGCAAAGAGCTTCGGCTGCACACCCCCGCCGTCCGCCAGACTTCCGGCGACATCCACGAGCTGCTCTCCGTGGAAATTCAGGCGCCCGATCTGTGCCCGCGCTACAGTGCCGCCATGGTGAAAAACATCAAGATCGAGCCTTCTCCCCAGTGGATGCGCGAACGCCTGCGCAATGCCGGCGTCCGTCCCATCAACAACATTGTCGATATCACAAACTACGTCATGCTCGAATACGGACAGCCCATGCACGCCTTTGACTATTCCTGCATCGAGCAGAACAAAATCATTGTCCGCCGCAGCGTTCCGGGTGAAGTCCTGACCACCCTCGACGGCCAGAAGCGCACCCCGGCCCCTGACACCCTGCTCATTGCCGACCCGGTCAAGGGCGTGGGCATTGCCGGCGTCATGGGCGGAGAAAACAGTGAAATTACAGAAAACACCCGCATGGTTGTTTTTGAAAGCGCCACTTTCTCCGGCCCCAGCGTGCGTGTCGCCTCGCGCCGCATCGGCATGCGGACAGAGGCCTCCGGGCGGTTTGAAAAAGGCCTTGACTGCGAAAACACCATGCCTGCGCTGATGCGTGCCTGCGAGCTTGTGGAAATGCTGGGCGCCGGCGATGTGATAGGCGGCGTCATCGACGCCTACCCGGTCCCCAAGAAAACCCGCCTTCTCCCCTTTGAGCCGGACAAAATGCGCGCTCTTGTCGGCGCCGACATTCCCGAGGAAGACATGAAAAACAGCCTTCTTTCACTGGGCTTTGGCCTGGAAAACGGCATGGTTTCCGTTCCCTCCTGGCGCGATGACGCCGAGGGCATGGCCGATTTGGCCGAAGAAGTGGCGCGCATGTACGGTTATGACAAAATCGAGCCCACTCTGCTGACCGGTGCAGCCACTATCGGCGGCCGCAACGACTGGCAAAAATTTGAGCAGCTCGTGCGCAGCGCCTGCATTTCGACCGGTTTTTTGGAAACAGTCACGCTGTCCTTCCTCGGGCCCAAGGTCTTTGACAGGCTGCTTCTGCCCGAAAACTCCCCCCTGCGCATTGCCGTTCCCATTCAAAACCCGCTGGGCGAAGATCAGAGCCTGATGCGCACGACACCCCTGCATTCCATGCTGGAAGTGGCCGCGCGCAACTATAACTTCCGCACCCCTGCCATGAAGGGCTTCGAGCTGACCACAACGTATACTCCCGCCATCAAAAACGGAACGGCCGACCTTAATGTCCTGCCCGCGGAAAACCGCATCCTCACCCTGATGAGCTACGGCAGCGGCGACTTTTATGATCTCAAGGGCGCGGCCGAGGCCATTCTGGACGCCGTTTCCGTCTACGGGCTCGAAGTGCTCCCCTGCCACGACAACCCCTCTTATCATCCGGGGCGCTGTGGGCAGATGTTTGTCAAGGATCAGCCGGTCGGCGTCATCGGCCAGATTCACCCGCTGTGTGCCAAAAATTACGGCATCGGCTGCGACGTTTACATGGCCGAAATTGACATGCACAAGCTCTTCGCCCTTCGCGACGCTGAAAAGATGTACCATCCGCTGCCCAAATACCCCGCTGTTTCCCGCGATCTCGCTGTGATCGTCCGCGAGAGCGTCACCGTTCTGGAGCTGGAAAAAACCATTTCCGCCGCCGCGGGCGAACACCTCGAATCGGTTGCGCTGTTTGACATCTACCGCGGCTCGCAGGTTCCCGCGGGACAAAAGAGCGCCGCTTTCTCGCTGTCGTTCCGCTGCTTTGATCGCACCCTGACCGACAGCGAAGTCGACGATGCCATGTCCCGCGCTCTGGCTGCGCTGGAAAAAGAATACGGCGCCGTGCTGCGTGCATAATATTAACGCTTTACTTTGCGCCGTTTCGGGTGTATAATAACTGCAACACCGATACACAAGGAGGTCTTACCGATGCTCGACGGCACCCGCAAGTTCACTATTGCAGACGAAGCCGATCAGGAAATGAAACGTATCCTGACCACCGTTTACGACGCCTTGCGTGAAAAGGGCTACAACCCCATCAACCAGATTGTCGGGTACATCCTGTCGGAAGACCCCACGTACATTACAAATCACTTAAACGCACGCAGCCTTATCCGCAAGATCGATCGGGACGAGCTTTTGCAGGAGCTCGTACGGCAATATCTGGCTGATTAAATCCGCCGACCTTTTCCCTCCCCGCCCGAAGCCGGGCGGGGAGGTTTTCTTTTGCTGTGCGCGAAGTTTGTAAATTTTTCTTTACGTTTTACTTATACTTCTGTGAACCCAATTGAAGAGCACTTCGGAAAGCGCTATAATCATGAAATCACCGATGGAAGGTTGCGCCTATGAATACTACTTTAAAAAATAAGCCTTTTCGGCTTTGGCAGCGGTTCAAACCTTACTTTGCCTATGTCGGCATTCCGCTGCTTGTTTTTTTCTGTCTGCTGATTATTGAACTGTTTAATCATAAAACGTTTACCGAAGGCCCCGCTTCTTTTTTCGAGTTCTTTACGGGTGAGCCGCTGGCTCTTTGTGTAAACTTCTTTATTCTGCTGATTTTCTTTGTGCCGGCTCTGTTTTTCCGCCGCAGGGTGTTTTACTGCCTGCTGGCCAGTGCCGTTTTCCTTGTCGCCGGCGGCGCCAACGGGTTTATTCTGCTCAACCGCATGACCCCGTTTACAACCGCCGATCTGAGCATGGTGAAGTCCGGAATCGACATGGCTCCCAACTACTTTTCCGTTCCGGAAATGATCCTCATCGCCGCAGGCTCGCTGCTGCTTATCGCCGCGCTGACCTTTTTGTTTATCAAAGGTCCCAAAAGCCGGCTGTCTCTCCGCACCCGCGTGATTTCCGGCGTGTCCGCGCTGGTGCTGACCGGCGGGCTTTTAACCGGATCCATTGCCCTGGCTTTTAAAACCCAGCAGCTGACCAATGTTTTTTCCAATCTCGCCTTCGCGTATGAGGATTACGGGTTTACCTACTGCTTCCTTCAAACCTGGCTCAACAAAGGCGTGCACCGCCCCTCAAACTACAGTGCTTCTTCCGTCAGCTCCGTGCGCGACGAAATCGAAACCGCCCCCGTTTCGGAAATCGGCGAAACCGATGTCAACATTGTGTTTGTACAGCTTGAATCTTTTATTGACCCGGCGGAAATCAAGGGGCTGTCCCTGTCTGAAGACGCCGTTCCCAACTGGCGTGCTCTGTTTGAAAATTACAGCTCCGGGTACCTCAACGTCCCGGTCGTCGGAGCCGGCACCGCCAACACCGAATGCGAAGTGCTTACCGGAATGAGCACCCGCTTTTTCGGCCCCGGCGAATACCCCTACAAAACCGTCCTGATGGATCAGGCTGTCGAAAGCATCGCCTACGACCTCAAGGAAAACGGCTACGCCGCCCACGCTGTACACAATTACCGGGCAACGTTCTATAACCGCAACGACGTTTACGCCAACCTGGGCTTTGACGATTTTACCTCCCTCGAATATATGCCCAAGCTGGAACGCACCCCGAACAACTGGTATAAAGACGAAATCTTGACCGAATGCATTGTGGACGCCATTGATTCGACCCCCGATCAGTCCGATTTTGTGTTTGCCGTGACCGTTCAGGGGCACGGGAAATACCCGACCGATCCCTCCATAGAGGATCCGAAAATCACCGTGACCGAATGCCCCGACGACGACCTTCTGTACGCCTACGAGTATTACGTCAACCAGGTGTACGAAACCGACGCTTTTATCGGACAGCTTGTCGAGGCACTGGAAGAGCGCGATGAAAAAACCATCCTCGTGCTGTACGGCGACCACCTGCCGGTGCTTCAACTGGAAGCTAAAGACATGCTCTCGGGAAATCTGTTTAAAACCCAGTATGTCATCTGGAACAACTTCGGGCTTGAAAAGGAAGATCAGGCTTTGTATGCCTATCAGCTCGCCTCGCAGACGCTGTCCAAGCTCGGCATTTCCACCGGCCTTTTCAACCGTTTTCACCAGGCTTTTGTCGGCACCGCCTCTTACCGCCAGGATCTCCAGCTGCTCCAGTATGACGTGCTGTATGGAAACCGTTACCTTTACAGCGAGCAGTCTGCGTACCAGACTTCGGATTTAAAGATGGGGCTTGAAGATATGGTTGTAACCGGTATCTCCGTGACCCGCAACGGCTGGCTGATCAGCGGCAGAAACTTCAGTCCCTACTGTGAAATTGTTTCTGACGGCAAAGCACTTGATACCGAGTATGTTGCACCATACCTTGTCCTTGTGACGGACGATCCAAAAACCACAACGCCTTCCGATTTATCCGTCCGCGTTGTCGACAGCCACAATGTGGTCCTGAGCGATACAGAATAATCTCTCTTTACAAAACAGTGAAAAAGCGCATGGAGCATCTCTCCATGCGCTTTTTTTGCAGTTGTTATCGGTTTGGCCGGAACGGTCTATTTGCCGGACAGGGTCACACCGCCGAATACCGCCCACGGCAGAATGTCGTTTCCGTCGCAGATATACTCATTGCCGAAACGGCCGCCCTAGGCAAGCATCTGCAGGAAGTTTCCGCTGATCATGCACTCGCTGACGGCATCGGTAATTTTTCCGTTTTCAATGAGGAACCCGTTTTTGGCAACGCCGGAAAACTCGCCGTTGACATTCGGTCCCGTTCCCGAAAACCGGGTGACCAGCATCCCGCGTTCAATGCCCTGCACCAGCTCATCCAGCGTATATTTGCCGCATTTCAGCAGCAGGCTGCGGCTGGTGTTGGGTGCAGGAGCACAGCCTGTGGCCCTGGCTCCCTGCCGGCTGACGGCGAAGCATTTCAGGACGCCGTCCTCAATCAGCGTGTAGTTTTCGCTGATATAACCGTCGGTGGTCAGACGCTCCCCTGCTGCAATGCGCGGATCCAGCGGGACAATGTCCAGTGAAATTCCCGCATCTGACACCTGCTGCCCGAGCTTGCTGCGCCACGGGCTGGTTTTTGACAGCATCCCGTGATCGCCTGCGCAGCGCTCGACAATGGAGTTTAAAAACCCGGACAGGCAGAACGGCGCAAACAGCACCTGCCCTGTAAACTTCCCGCGGAAAGTCTGCGGGTAGATCTGCTTTTCCGATTGGGCAATCAGCATCCGCGCCAGTCCGATGTCCATGAACGGCCGGGAAAGGTCGTTCATCTTGCACCGAAAGGCGTTAAATGAAGACGTCACACCGTTTTGGCTGGCGGAAAATGACGGAAACAGTGTATATACTCCCGTATCGTAACACACCCGTGTCCCATTGGAATCCGCATACAGGCTGTGGTTTTCCCTGTGGGCGGCCGAGTAAATGTTCAGCGATACCAGGGGGTAGCGCTCCTTCACTTCCTGCAGCAGCTCCTGCGTGCGCCGGTACAGCGCTTCCCGGTTGCAGACAAGCTCGCCCGCTTGAAACGTTTTCTGTAAAACGGGCCCCAGCTCGGCTTGCGTGTCCGGTGCTGCGTTGGCGGAGTCCACCGCCCGGGCTGCTGCCTGCCGCAGACTGTCCCTGCTCAAGTCGCTTGTAAGGGCCGAACCCTTTTTTCCGCCGACCAGCGCCGTGAGCTGAGCATTTTCATGCCTCGCCGTGCGGAGCATGGACAGCTCGCCTGCATCTGTCTTAAACTCATTGACAACGCCCTGATCCAGCTGGCAGCGCCCCGCTTCTGCACCGGCTGCTTTCAGCTCCTGCAAGGCATATTCAGCTGCGCCGAAAATTGATTCCATGACAACGCCTCCTCTATCGCCCGCCGATGCTGAGCCGGGTTTTTATGGCCGGTCCGCCGTGACTTACGGGCATCATCTGCTTTTTCCCGCAGTTTCCGGCTCCGGACCAATCCAGCTCATCAGACACCATATCCACCGCTTTCAGCATTTCAAACGCCAGCCCGGAAATCGTCGTATCCCGAATGGCGCGCCCCAGCTTTCCGCCTTTAATTTCATATCCGAACTGAATGCCGAACATGAACTCGCCGGTGCCGTCTGCCTGACCGCTTCCGTTTTTCAGCAGAAGGTAGCCGTCGTCCACCGCAGCAATCATGTCCTCCAGGCGGCTTGTGCCCGGGTGGATGCATGTGTTGCGCATGCGGATAAGCGGTTCGTCTGAAAACAGGAAGGCACGGGCGTTGCCGGTCGGCTGCATGTGAAAGCGCTCCGCGCTGCGCAAATCGTTCATGTAGCCGGTCAAAACCCCGTCGCGGATCACAACGGCATCGGTCGCGGCGGTCCCCTCATCGTCTGCAAACACCGGCAGCGGTACACGGCTGCCAAACGCCTCAAACGCGAAGTCGGTCAGGGAAATCAGCGGACTTGCCACCACATGCCCCAAATTGGGCCCTGCCACGCTTCCGCTTATCACCATGTCCGCTTCCGTTGTGTGGCCGATCGCTTCATGCGCCAAAATTCCCGTGACGCTGTTGGCCAAAACGACATCGCAGACCCCTGCACGGGAATAAACCCCGCCGGCTTTTTCGTGTGCTTTGGCAACAACGGTTTCTGTAGCTTCGTCAAGCAAGGCGGGATCTGAAAAATACTCGTCAAAAAACCCGCCGCCGCCGATTGACTGGGAGTAGTCAACCATCTGGCCGTCCGACGCCTGAACCGAAACAGAAATGCCAAGATAGCAGCGAGGGATGAGAATGTGCGCATCGGTCCCGTCATCGGTAAGGATGTGCTTTTCCATCGAATCCGCGCGCAGGGAGATCATACGCCCTCCCAGCCCCGGATACCGCTCTGCAATGCGCCTGTCCAGAGCCTGCACGAAGCTCATCAGGTGCTGCTGCGAAATCCGGCGTTCCTCCAGCGGCGTTTGATAGCATATGGTTTTGCGGGCAGTACCGGCTCTTCCGTTCCGGCCGGATTTTCCCTGCATAAAATGCGCATTGGCCTCGGCATTTTGCAAAAGGCTTTCCACTTCGGCCTGGCTGGACACCGGCGCCGAAGCAAACCCGACATACTCGCCCTGCCGGACCATCGCGCCCACCCCGTTATGCACGGTATGTTCATTGAGGATGGGGCTGCCGCCGGCCAGCACAATGGTCTGGATGGTGTTTTTCTGCGCGCGCAGAACGCTTTGCTCCGGAAGCTTGTCTTTCAGCGCCGAAATATCATACAGCGTCATGCGCGCCCCTCCGTTTCCGCCGGAAATTTTCTGTGCGGAGTCCCGTTTTTGTCGTACATCACAATGCACGGAACGCCATCCGCGCCCATGGTAATGTCCAGCTTCGGGTTTCCCTTGGAATCATTGATCCGCACGGAAACCGATCCGTCCGTATTTTTCCCAAGACGCATGCGCACTGCGTTTTCCAAGGCATACTGCTGCGCGACACGCTCTTTTTCACTCTGGGAAACATTCGGGTTTTCCAGCGTTTTGCGCACCTTCAGGTTTTCTGAAATATGCTTGTTGGGCCGGTCGTAAATGGTGTATCCGTACGAACGCTGCCCGTTTTTTTCGGATACGGAAACCTGAACCACCTGGTCCTGCTTATACTGATCAAACGTCATGGACATCGACGAATAATAGCTGCCGTCCGCCTCGCGCCGGCTGCTCATTCCCATACCGCCGCACTCGTCACCCTCTGAGTTGTAAAACATAATGCCGGAAATGCCCTGCCCTTCGCGGTGCCCCGGCAGCAAATTGGCCCCGTCCATCATGATAGGCGCCATGTTCAGGCTGTTGTACAGGCTCAGGCGCAGTGTTCCGTCGGGCTCAACGATGTTGACGCATTCGGCATTCAGCTGCTTTAACACCGATTCCTTGCACATGCTGTAGCCTCCTTCCATCAATCCGTAAGGCTGGCGACGACCGTCCCTTTTTCGTCATACAACTCCAGCCGCGGCTCGTCGTTTTCGTCCACAACCACGCGGATGCGCTCCCGTCCGGTGCTGTCGTTAATGTGTATGCCCACACTCCCGTCCGCCTTTTTGCCGATGTGCATGCGCACTGCGGTCTGACTGATAACGGGCTCCATGATTTTCATATATTCCTCGTCGCTCTTGGCTTCGCGGGCTTTTTTCAAA
>CANUCM010000057.1 GCA_947856675.1 uncultured Clostridia bacterium
AGCCTTCCCGGCATTGTGAAATGCCCGAAGTGCGGTGAGCCCGTCCTCTCCCACAGAGCATGCAAGGCTTGCGGCACTTATAACGGCCGCGTCGTGCTGAAGGTGGAAGAAAGCAAGTAAACAGGGCAAAGTAAAGATAGAGAGGGGTTTTTCCTTCTCTATTTTTTCTTGTTTGGGAAAGAGTGCAGGGGAGGTTATGGTATGTCTGCCGTGGTGACCGGCGTCAAGCGCCATTCGGCGGCCTTTAACGCGGGAATCCGTCCCGGAGAAACGCTTTTGACCGTCAACGGGAAAACCATCCGGGATGTTCTGGATTATCAGTTTTATACCTATGATGCCGAGCTTACCGTGGAGGTGTGCGGCGGCGGACAGACACGAAGCCTGTTCATCCGCAAGGCAGAAGGGGAAGAGCTCGGGCTGGATTTTGAAACCTATCTGATGGATGAGCAGAAAAGCTGCGGAAACAAATGCATTTTCTGTTTTATTGATCAGCTGCCGTGCGGAATGCGTAAAACGCTTTACTTTAAAGATGACGATGCACGATTGTCCTTTTTAATGGGAAACTATATCAGTATGACCAATCTGTCGCAGGCCGATGTGGAGCGGATTATCAAAATGCGCATATCTCCGCTCAACATTTCCGTGCACACAACAAATCCCGAGCTGCGCAGCCGGATGCTGGGCAACCGGCGCGGCGGGCAGTCGCTGGAATGCTTGTACCGCTTTGCCGGGGCGGGGCTGCAGCTGCAGTGCCAGATTGTCGTATGTCCCGGCTGGAATGACGGGGAGGCGCTGCGGTCCACCCTGAGGGATCTGGCGGGCCTTTTCCCTTCGGTAGGCTGTATATCGGTGGTTCCTGTGGGCCTGACCCGGCACCGCCAGGGGCTGGAACCGCTCGAGCCGGTAAACGAACAGCGTGCGCGCGACATTCTGCGCATTGTGGATGAAGCCCGGGAGCAAAACCTCAGGGATTTTGGCGATCCGCAGTGTTATGCGGCGGATGAGCTGTACCTGAAAGCGCATATGCCTTTGCCTTCGGAGGAATACTATCAGGATTATTCCCAGCTTGAAAACGGCGTGGGGCTGATGTCGCTGTTTGAAAGCGAGCTGCGCGAGGCACTGGAAGAAAAAGAGTCTCTCGGAGCGCAGGTGCAGCCCTTTGCGGTGGCGACGGGCAAAGCGGCGGCGCCTTTTATGCGGCGCATGATTGACTTGATTGCACAAAAGTGCGATAATGATTTCCAATATGAGGTTTTTGCCGTAGAGAATGAGTTTTTCGGAACGGGCGTAGACGTGGCCGGCCTTGTCACAGGCGGAGATATCATCCGTCAGCTTGCGGGAAATATTTCGGCCGGGCGCCTGTTTATCCCTCAAAATATGCTGCGTCACGGAGAAACGGTATTTTTGGATGACGTGTCGCTTCCGGAGCTGGAGCAAGCGCTGGGCGTGCATGTCATTGCCGTGGAGCCGGACGGAAGGGCGTTTCTGCAGGCGGTTTTGGAAAGGAAGTGAGGCTGTTGCCCAAACCGGTTTTGGCCATTGTGGGCCGCCCCAACGTGGGCAAATCATTGCTGTTTAATAAAATCACGGAAAAGCGCCACGCCATTGTGGAGGATACGCCCGGCGTGACGCGCGATCGTATTTACGGCGATGCCGAATGGAGAGGCCGTGCGTTTACCGTGATTGACACAGGGGGTATTGAGCCGCGCGCCGACAGTGAAATATTGCGCTTTATGCGTGAACAGGCGCTGATAGCCATTGACCATGCCGACGTAGTCGTGCTGTTGTGCGATGTGCGCACCGGGGTGACGGCGGCCGATCAGGAAGTGGCATCCATGCTCAAACGCGCAAAAAAGCCCATCGTCCTGTGTGTCAACAAGCTGGATACGCCGGGAGATCCGCCGGCTGAGTTTTATGAGTTTTACAATCTGGGCCTGGGCGATCCCGTGGGCGTGTCGGCGGTGCACAGCTACGGCCTGGGCGATCTGTTGGATGCCTGTTATTCGTATTTTCCGGAGGAAACGGAGGAGGAATCGCAGGAAGATGACGGGATTCGCGTAGCCGTCATCGGAAAACCCAACGCGGGGAAAAGCTCCCTGATTAACCGGGTGACCGGGGAAGAGCGCGTCATTGTTTCCGATATACCCGGCACAACGCGCGACAGCATCGACAGCGTTGTGATGCGCGGGCAGGACAAGTTTGTGTTTGTCGACACGGCGGGTATCCGCCGCAAGTCGAAGGTTGAGGAGGCAATAGAGAAGTTTTCCGTGCTTCGCGCACAGATGGCAATTGAACGCGCCGATGTGTGCCTGATCATGATCGATGCGCAGGACGGCGTCACGGAGCAGGACACCAAAGTGGCCGGCCTTGCGCATGAAAACGGAAAGGCAAGCATTATTGTTATCAATAAATGGGATTTAATAGAAAAAGAAACGGGGACACAGGCTGAGTACGAGAAAAAAGTACGGACTCAGCTCGCATATATGCCGTATGCGCCGGTTGTGTTTATTTCGGCCAAAACGGGCCTGCGCGTTGACTCTCTGTATGAGCTGATAAAAAAAGTTCGTGCCGCGGCGACCATGCGTATTACAACAGGAACGCTCAATGCGATTCTGGCCGAGGCTACGGCGCGCGTCCAGCCGCCGACCGACAAAGGCCGCAGGCTGAAAGTGTATTATATGACGCAGACCGGCATTGCACCGCCGACCTTCGTGTGCTTCTGCAATGATGCACGGCTGTTTCATTTTTCGTATCTGCGGTATCTGGAGAACAAAATTCGTGAAGTGTTCGGGCTCGAAGGAACGCCGGTGCGCATGATTGTCCGGCAGCGCGGGGAAAAAGAAAGCTGAGGGGTTTGACACAGTATGGGCTTGCAGCATACGATTCCCGGGTATATTCTGGCGGCGGGAATCGGGTATCTTTTGGGCTCTTTGAACTGGGCGATTATTCTGTCGAGAGTTTTGTACAAGACCGACATTCGCCGTTTCGGAAGCGGCAACGCAGGGATGACCAATACGCTGCGCACCTACGGAAAAGGCAAGGCGGCGCTGGTGTTTATCCTGGACGCGCTGAAAACCGTGGCGGCTGTGGCGGCGGCCCGCTGGCTGGTCGGTACGGAGTACGCAGCCATGCTGGGCGGCACTGCGGCGCTGCTCGGCCATGTATACCCGCTGTATTATCATTTTAAAGGCGGAAAAGGCGTAGTGTGCGGGATTTCGGCGATTGCCATGCTCGACTGGAGGATGGCGGCGTTTGTGCTGGGCGTGTTTTTCATAGCGCTTGCGCTGCGCCGCATCATTTCCCTGGCGTCCATTTGCGGCGCGGCGTCATTTCCCGTTGCTGCTCTGGTTTTTCATTTCGGGCAGTGGTATTATTTTGTGTTTGCCGTTGTGGTTGGCGGCTTTGTCATCTGGCTGCACAGGGAAAATATCAAGCGGCTGGCTGCCGGTACGGAAGCGCCTGTTACGGCGCGCAGGCGAAACAGCGGAGAGGAGAACGGCTGATGAAACTGACAGTGTTTGGCTGCGGAGGCTGGGGCCTTGCCATTGGCGTCCACCTGCAGCGCATTGGACATACGGTGACCATGTGGACCCCGTTTGAAGAGGAATATGCCGCGCTGCAGGCTCACCGGGGCAACGAAAAGCTCTTGCCCGGTATCACGCTGCACGAGAGCGTGGCTGTCACGACCGACCGAAGCGCTGCGGCGGATACCGATATGGCGGTCATTGCCGTGCCATCGTTTGCGGTGCACGAAACGGCGCAGAGCCTGCGAGATTTTTTGCCTGCGGGAAGGCCGGTCGTGCTGCTTTCCAAGGGGTTTGACAAAGACGGCGGCTACTGCCTGCTTTCGGAAACGCTGGAAAGGGCCTTGGAGGGCAAAGCGCCGGTTGTGGCGCTGACCGGCCCTTCTCATGCTGAAGAAGTGTCGCGGGGCATCCCGACGGCGGTGGTGGCGGCGTCGCGCAGCCGCGCCGCGGCCGAAGAGGTGCAGAAAGTGTTTTCCGCTCCGGTTTTCAGAGTCTACACAAGCCCGGATATCGTCGGGGCCGAGCTGGGCGGCGCGATGAAGAACGTCATGGCTTTGGCGGTTGGCATCAGTGACGGAGCGGGCTTCGGTGACAATACAAAAGCCTTGATCATGACGCGCGGGATTGCGGAAATGGCGCGTTTCGGCGTCCGTATGGGCGGTAAGGCCCAGACTTTCTCCGGTCTGTCCGGCGTGGGGGACCTGATTGTCACCTGCGTCTCCAATCATTCGAGAAACCGCAGGGCGGGCCTGCTGATCGGAGCGGGCAAAAGCCCGGAGCAGGCTGTGCGCGAAGTGGGCGCGGTGGTGGAAGGATATTATGCCGTTCAGGCGGTGCATGAGCTGCAAAAAAGAATCCCGGCCGAGCTGCCCATTTCCGAGGCGATGTACCGGCTGCTGTTTGAAGGGGAAGCTCTGGATCAGGTGGTCCACTCCCTGTTTTCCCGGCAGACGCGCAGTGAGCTGGAGCCGGACTGGCACGATCCTTCGGAATGGTAAAGGTCTGCGGCCGCTGCGCATATAGTAAGAAAAGAAGATATTATACATAGACAAAGGAGTCCATTGTATGAAGCAGTATCGGGTAGGAATTGTAGGCGCGACCGGCATGGTGGGGCAGCGCTTTGCAACACTTTTGGCAAACCATCCGTGGTTTACGGTGACGGCGCTGGGAGCGAGCGCCAGAAGCGCGGGAAAAACATACCGGGAGGCACTGGGCAGCCGCTGGTGCATGCCGTCGCCGCTGCCTGAGAATCTTTCGGAAATGCGGGTTCTGGACGCCGTGGGCGATGCAGAAACCATTGCCCGCTCGGCAGACTTTATTTTTTGCGCCGTGGACATGAAAAAAGACGAGATTCGCGCGCTGGAAGAACGGTATGCCCGGCTGGAATGCCCGGTGGTGTCCAACAATTCGGCCCATCGGTTTACGCCCGATGTTCCCATGGTTATCCCCGAGGTGAACCCGGAGCACTGTGATGTTATTCCGGCCCAAAGGGCCCGTCTGAACACCCGGAGAGGGTTTATTGCGGTAAAATCCAACTGCTCGCTGCAGAGTTATGTTCCCGCCCTGCATGCGCTGCGGCCGCTGGGGCTGAAAAAAGTCCTCGCCTGCACGTACCAGGCTATTTCGGGCGCGGGCAAGACCTTTGCCACGTGGCCGGAAATGCAGGATAACGTCATTCCGTACATCGGCGGAGAGGAAGAAAAAAGCGAGAAGGAACCGCTGAAAATCTGGGGCAGGCTGGAAAACGGCGTGATTGTCCCGGCCGATTCCCCGGATGTCACGGCGCAGTGCCTGCGCGTGCCGGTCAGCGACGGACATATGGCGGCGGTATTTGCCAGCTTTGAGCACAAGGCCTCCATTGATCAGATGAAAGAGATGATGCGGGCATTTCAGGGTGAACCGCAAAAACTCGGGCTGCCTTCGGCGCCGTCGCAGTTTTTGCATGTCTTTGATGAGCCGGATTTGCCGCAAACTGCGCTGCAGCGCAATCTTGAGGGCGGAATGGCAGTGTCAGTGGGCCGGCTGCGTCCTGACACACAGTACGATGTAAAGTTTGTTTGCCTGTCACATAACACTTTGCGCGGCGCAGCCGGAGGCGCGGTTCTTCTGGCGGAGCTTTTGTGCGCAAAAGGATATATGGATTAAGTTTTTGTGCAAAATCTCTCTGGAAATCCTACGGACCTTGTGCTATACTGTAACTGATGTGAAAGGCGGATTTCCGCAAAAGGAGGACTTGTAATGAAAAAGAAACTCAATACGGCAAAAGCTCCGGGCGCTCTGGGCCCTTATTCTCAGGCAGTGGAGATTGACAATCTGGTGTACACCTCGGGCCAGCTGGGCATTTGCCCCGAGAGCGGCAATCTGCTGGAAGGCGTAAAGGCCCAGACCAAGCAGGCGCTGGAAAATGTCAAGGCCATCCTGGCGGAAGCCGGGCTGGGCATGAACGACATCATCAAGACGCTCGTGTTCATTCAGGACATGAATGATTTCGGCGCGGTCAACGAAGTATATGCCGAGTATATCAACGGCGATGTGCTGCCCGCCCGCTCCTGCGTCGAAGTTGCCAAGCTGCCCAAGGGCGGACTGGTGGAAATCGAAGTCATCGCGCTGAAAAAGTAATTTTCGCAGACACACATACATTGCACTGCCGCATGCGGCAGTGCAATTTTCCATTCCGGGGCAGAAAGGGCGGGGATGATTGTGGACAAAACCATTTTACACTGCGATCTGAACGGCTTTTACGCTTCGGTGGAGTGTATCGGCCGGCCTGAGCTTCGCAGCGTGCCCATGGCGGTGGGCGGCGATCCCAAAAACCGGCATGGGATCATTTTGGCAAAAAATGAGCTGGCGAAGAAAAAGGGCGTTGTCACGGCAGAAACCATTTGGCAAGCGAAGAAAAAGTGCCCAGAGCTGGTCATTGTGCCGCCGCACCACGACAAATATGCCTTTTATTCTGAAAAGGTCAATGCGATCTATCAGAGATATACCGATCTGGTCGAGCCGTTCGGCATTGACGAAAGCTGGCTGGACATCACAGGCAGCATGCACCTGTTTGGCGGGGATGCGCGCCGTATAGCCGATGAAATCCGCGCGGTGGTGCGCCGCGAGCTGGAACTGACCGTGTCCGTGGGCGTGTCGTTTACCAAAACTTTTGCCAAGCTGGGCAGCGACTATAAAAAGCCCGATGCAACCACGGTGATCTCACGGCAAAACGCCGCTGCGTTGCTGTACCCATTGCCGGTCAGCGCCCTTTTGTATGTGGGGCGTGCGTCGCAGGGCACGCTGCACCGGCTGGGCATAGAAACCATTGGGCAGCTCGCGCAGTACGACAGGAAAGCGCTTGTTCAGGTGCTGGGGAAAGCGGGACAGCAGCTGTGGGAGAGCGCCAACGGCCTGGACAGCAGCACGGTGCGTTCCGCCTATGCGCAAAGAGAGATTAAATCGGTGGGCAACGGGATGACCTTTCCGCACAACCTGTCCGGAGAGGAGGAGCTGCGCCCGGCCCTGAGCAGCCTGTGCGATTCCGTGGCGGCACGCATGCGGCGGCACGGAGTGAAATGCCAGACGGTGCAGCTGCAAATCCGCGATCCGGCGTTTAAAACCATTTCACGGCAGAAAACGCTGAAATCTCCTACCTTTCTGACCCGGGAGCTCATGCGGGTATCGTGGGAGATTCTGCGCGAAAGCTGGGGCCTTGATGCGCCGGTCCGCATGCTGACCGTTACGGGGGCCAACCTGGTGGAAGCAGCTCAGGTTCAGCCGCAGCTTTCGCTGTTTGAGGAAGAAAGCGATGCCCGCCGGCAAAAGCGCGAAAAGCTGGAGCTTACAATGGACGGTATACGGCAAAAGCACGGAAAGCAAGCCATTCGCCCGGGCTCTGCGATTGCACAGCCTCCCGACGGGCAGATTCCGGATGAAAAAACCGGCGAACCTTTTTAAAAGGTCCGCCGGTTTTTTATTTGGTATAGCTGTTGAATACTTCGACCGCTGCGGAGACATTTTCCGCCACGCCGAAGAAAATATAATCTCCGTTTTCCGCAATCTTATAGTTTTTGACCATTTCATACTGCTCGGGCGCATAGTCCTTCCACTGTGCATCCATATCCGACTGGCGGGACAGCAGCGCCTGTTTCACGGTCTCCATGCGTCCGCTTTTCACCTTGGCGATGAAAAACTCGCTGGCCTGTACACCCATCAGGCTTCCGTAGCAGCCGTACTCTTCAAGATCTGAGGTGGACAGCGGGTAGAGGGTTGTCACCGTATCGGCATCAAGAGCGCTCAGAGCGGGAAGAGAACCGCTGAGCTTCGATTCAATATCGTTCCAGATGTCCGTGATGGAAAAGCCGGAATCGGGTTCGCTGGGAGTCTCCGGCGCCGGTGTGCCGGAGCTTCCTCCGGCTCCGCTGCCGTCCGGAGAGGTGGCGCCGGGAGACTGCGAAGCAGAATTGCCGGGCTCCGGGTCGGAGGACACCGGAGTGTCACCATCGGACACAGGGGTGTCGGGCGAGTTGTTTTCATCGGTGCCGTCAGCGCTGTCGGAGGGCGTCTGGGAATCAGGCGTATGGTTTGTGCCTTGCTGGCTGTCCGTTTCTTCGTCTGTCTCCGGAAGCAAAGAGGCTTCGCCGTCGCTGTCCGCTTCGGGGGACTGCTGTCCGTCGGAGGAGCAGGCGGCCAGGCAAAACAGCAGCAGCAGGGCAACAGCAGATGCAATCAGTTTTTTCATGAGGAAAGTTCTCCTTTGCATTGGTTTCACAATTTGGACGTACAAACGGGAAAAAAGTTTCATGGCTGCGGAAAATTACTCCGGAAATTTTTTCATGAAAGGCGCGTACCCCTTGGGGGACAAGGGCTGAACAGGATTTCCAGATGTTAGCGGTTGCCTGTGCGGCGCAGTTCCGTTAAGATATTGAATAGGTTACAAAACAATTACAAAGGAGCTGCTGAAATGAAACTCAAACGATGTATGCGGTTTGTCGCCGCATTGTATTTTGCAATCATTGTGGGAACAGGAGGAGCGGCGGCAAACGAAGCGCGGGTCGAAGTGCTGGTGAACGGAGAGAAGCTGTTTTCCGACACATCTGCTGTATTAAAGGACGGGACGACATATGTTCCGCTGCGGGCGTTTGCCGAGAGGTTTTCGTCGGCGCAGGTGAGCTGGGACGCGCAGAGCCGAAGTGCCCGGGTGGAAGCGCCGGGCCTGCAGCTGACGGTGCGGGAAGGCCGCGAATACATGGTCGCAAACGGCAGGTACTTTTACATGAAGGACTCTGTCCTGAAAAGGGACGGGCGGATTCTGGTTCCTGTCCGGGCATTGAGCGCGGCCTATGGGCTGGAGGTACAGTGGCTGGCATCGTCCAGAACGGTCAGCCTTTCGGGCAGTTTTGTGCCGGCGCAGAGCGGGGAAACCTTCTATGATGCCGACGCGGTGTACTGGCTGTCGCGCATTATTCATGCAGAGAGCCAGGGAGAGCCGCTTCGCGGGAAAATTGCGGTGGGCAACGTTGTGCTCAACCGTGTCCGCAGCGAACAGTTTCCCAACACGATTTACGGGGTGATTTTCGACACTGCATACGGCGTGCAGTTTACCCCTGCGGCCAACGGCACCATTTACGGGCAGCCGGGCCAGGAAAGTGTGATTGCCGCAAAGCTGTGCCTGGACGGGGCACAGGCTGTGCCGCAGAACTGTCTGTACTTTCTCAACGCCAGCCTTGCGGTCAACTTCTGGATACCGCAGAACAGGCCGTATCTCACCGCCATAGGAAATCATCAGTTTTACGCATAAAAAACCGCCCTGCAGGCTTTAGCCTGCAGGGCGGTTTTTTATCATTTGGAGAAACTGTCCAAAACGGTGGCCATGACGATTTTGAAGCCGGTCGGCAGGCTGTCAAGCTCGATATACTCTTCCCGCGTATGGGCGCCGCGGCCGCGGTAAGCGCCGAATACAGCCGAAGGAATCCCCATGGAAAGGGGGATGTTGGCATCGGTGGAGCCGGAGCCGAAATCGGCGGGCTGGCCGCAGTACTCCTGCATGATGGCGCTGATTTTCTCTTTCAGCGCGTTCATGGCGTCGGGATTGACGGCGCCCATGCCGGGCCGCTGGCCCAGAAGCTCGACGTTGACGGTGATGCCCATGGCGCGGTAGTGGGCAATTACACTTTGGAAAAAGGCTTCCATTTTCTGAAGGCAGACGGCGGAGTCGGAACGGTACTCAAACAGCATGGAGGCCTGCTGCGCGATGGTGTTGACGGACGTGCCGCCTGAGATGCCGCCGACATTGTAAGTGGTTTTGCTGTCGTTGTCGACGGGGACTTTGAGCGCATAAAAGTCGGTAATCATCTGCGCGAGCAGGTGAATGGCGTTGCGGTTTCCGAAGCTGCCGAAGGAATGGCCGCCTTCGGTCAGGATTTCCACGCGGTAACGGCTTGATCCAACGGCTTTGGAGCAAACGGAAGGGTAGCTCCCGTCAAAGGAAATAAACCGGCGCACGCGGCGGCCGTAGCGCTCCATGACGGCGCGGGAGCCTTTGAGGTTGCCAAGCCCTTCTTCACCGGAATTGGCCACAAAGACAACGCCGCCGTCTGCGGGCTGCAGGCCTTTTTGGAGGACGTAGCGGGCACACAGCAGAAGGACGGCAAGGTTGGCGGTGTCATCTCCGACGCCCGGGCAATACATTCGTCCGTTTTCCGTGCGGGCAGAAAACGGTTCTGTATCGGGAAACACGGTGTCGGTGTGCGCCATATACACCGTAACGGGGACATCGCCGCTGCAGCCGATGGGGCAGATGACGTTCAGCGCTTCATCCACGAACACTTCTTTGGCGCCGGCGTCCTTCAGCCACTGGCAGCAGAAGGCCGCACGCAGCTCCTCATGATTGGAGGGGGCGGGGATGGTGCACAGATGTTCAATCAGGCTGACAAGGGAGTCGCGGTTTTCTTCGATATAGCCAAGAGCCTCAGTTGAAAGAAACGGCATGGGCTGGCACTCCTTTCTGGTTTGCATTTACCATATCACAAAACGCGCCTGGGCGCAATAAGACACGATTCGCGTTGACCGGGGCCGGGTTTCATGATAAGATAAAATCGTAGAAATATGAGAAAAAACAAAGCGCGGCAGGGCCGCGCGGAAAAGAGGAAACCATGAGAAAAACGAAAATTGTCTGTACGCTGGGGCCGGCATGCGACAGCGAAGAAATGCTGCGGCAGATGATTTGGTCGGGTATGGATGTCGCCCGGTTTAACTTCAGCCACGGGACACACCTGGAGCAGAAGGAGCGGTACGATCGCTTTGTGCGGGTCCGCGAGGAGCTGGGGATTCCGGTGGCGGCCATGCTGGACACCAAAGGACCGGAAATCCGGCTTGGGAAGTTCAGCGGCGGGCGCGCGGAGCTCAAGCGGGGCAGCCGTTTTGTGCTCAAGGCAGAGCCCTGCGAGGGGGATGAGCATCAGGCGAGCATTACCTATGCCGGGCTGTATCGCGACATAGCGCCCGGCGGCACGATTTTGCTGGACGACGGCCTGATTGAGCTGAGCGTCGAGGAAATTTCGGGCAGCGATATTGTGTGCCGCGTGATCAACGGCGGCAAGATTTCCGACCGAAAAGGCGTCAACATTCCCAACGCCCGTTTTTCCATGCCGTACCTTTCGCAAAAGGACATTGAAGATATCGATTTTGCCATAGACAACGGCTTTGACCTGATAGCGGCTTCTTTTGTGCGTTCGGCGCAGGACGTGCTGCTTGTGCGCAGACAACTGGAGCGCAGGGGCAGCGACATTGAGATCATCGCCAAAATAGAAAATGAAGAAGGCGTTCAAAACATCGACGAAATCCTGGCTGTGTCCGACGGCATCATGGTGGCGCGCGGCGATATGGGCGTTGAAATTCACTTTGAGCGGCTGCCGGCCATTCAGAAGATGATGATAAAAAAGGCTATCGCACAGGGGAAAAACGTCATCACGGCAACGCAGATGCTGGAGTCCATGATTCACAACCCGCGTCCGACGCGGGCGGAGGCCAGCGACGTGGCCAACGCGGTATATGACGGCACCGGTGCGGTGATGCTGTCGGGAGAAACGGCGGCAGGGCAGTATCCGGTCGAAGCGGTTCGAACCATGAACAGCATTGCGCAGGCAGTGGAAAATGACATCAATTACTCCGGGCGCATGCGTTCCAGGACGGGGGCGGCGGTCCCCAATGTGACCAATGCAATTTCGTTTGCAACCTGTCAGACGGCGGATGAGCTGCATGCGGCGGCCATTGTAACGGTGTCCAAATCGGGACGCACCGCGCGGATGATTTCCAAGTTTCGTCCCAGCGTTCCCATTTTGTGCTGCACCTGCGACGAGCGCGTGCGCCGCAGGCTCAACCTTGTGTGGGGCGTGCACCCTGTGGTGATCCCCGAAGTGGATTCGACCGACGGCCTGTTTGACTTGTCCGTACAGGCGGCGATTGCCGAAAACATGGCGTCCGACGGCGACATGGTGGTGCTGACGGCGGGGGTGCCCCTCGGGGTTTCGGGGACAAGCAACCTGCTGAAAGTGGAGGTCATCGGCAACCTGCTGGTGTCTGGCACCGGTCTGACGGGGCGCACGGTATCCGGGTCGGTTGTAGTCTGCCGCAACGAAGATGAAGTGCTGCAGCTTTGCGGCGCGGGGGACATCATTGTCGCTCCGTATACCACAAATGCCATGATACCGGCGCTGAAAAAAGCAGCGGGGCTCATTGTTGAGCAGGGCGGAATGGACAGCCACAGTGCGACGCTGGCACTGGCTTTGGATCTTCCTGCGGTCATCAATGCAACGCACGCCATGCAGATGCTGAAAAGCGGCATGCCGGTCACGCTGGATGCCGCGCGCGGGACCGTTTGCGCCGTGAAAAAATAACAAAAACAAAGCCCCGTATCCTTTGCGGATACGGGGCTTTTGATTTACCAGCCGAAGTCCATTACATACAGTTCTTTTGGGCTTTCCAGGGTGGAAGCGGTGGAAAAAACCGCTGTGCGTTCGTCTGAGGTGAAAAAGGCCTCGTGAAACGAAGCGTCCGGCAGGGAAAGGGAGGAGAGAACCTCGCCGCTGCGGGCGTCGGCTACCATGGCGCTGCAGCCGCTTTCAGTTTGGATGGCAAGAGCCAGATGGGTTCTTGCGGGGCTGGGGGAAAACACGCACAGCTGTGTCGGTTCCGGCACGCAGGACAAGGGAGTCTGTACGGCGCCTGAACCGTCCTGTGCGCAAAACCCGCAGGGCAGGTAGGGAAACCAGCTGCTGTAAAAAAGATCCCCGCCGGCAAAATACACTTCACTTCCGGAGAGCATGTCCAGTTCGGTGACAGCGCCCGACTGCACATCGGCAATGGAGGGGAAGAGGATGCTTTCCCACATTGCGGTTTTGAAAGAAAGCTGCCGGCTGTCCGCAGACCAGTCGGACGGGGACGGGCACAGCTCATCCCCGTCCGATGTCTGTTCGTTGGGGATTTGCAGGGATACGGAGGAAAAGTCCAGGCTGGTTATATTCAGTCCCTGCAGAGTGGTGACGGCGACATGCTGTTTGTCGGGGGAAACGGACAGGGAAATGATGTCGCTGTCGGAGGGAACCGGAACAGAGCTCATTGATATCGCCTGCGGATCAATAAACACAATGTCGCGGAACTGGTAGCTTTCCGAGTCCATGGTCACAACGGAAACTGTCCCGTCATCATACACGCGGTCGGGATACATGCTGATGACGCCCAAGTCGAGGTGTTCTGAAAGAAAATGACCGGTGGAGAGGGAGAAAAAGTACACAGCCGAGCTTTCAGAAACCGTGCCGTCGTCGTTGAGCGGGGAAACAAACAAAAGAACCCTGTCGTTTCCCGCGACAAAAAAGCTGTCCAGCACCAGCCGGTTTTCGGTAAAATACGAAGTGTCAATTTTCCAGATGCCCTCGGCAACAGACGTGTTTTCCCCGGTTATTTCATCGTCCGGGGCGGGCTGGGGCAGCGGGTCATCTTCCGGGGTGGGCTGGGGCTGCGGCTGAGGAAGGGGATCTTCCGAGGAAGGCTCCGAAGGCTCGGGCTTGGGATCGGGGGCAGGCTGCTGCGGAGAGCAGGCGCACAGAAAAACAAGAAGCAGGGAGACAAGCAGTGCAAAAGTACGGGATAAACGCAGTGTCATGATGAAATCCCCTTGATTTTCTTCCAATATTCCCGGGCCTGCTGTTCGGCCTTGTTGGTGCCGGGGTGGTAATAATCCGCGTCCTTGATGATGTCGGGAAGGTATTGCTGCGCAACATAATTTCCCGGGAAATTGTGCGGGTAGAGGTATGTCTGGCCGTGTCCCAGCTGCTGCGCGCCGTTATAATGCGCATCCTTCAGGTGCTCCGGAATGTCGCCCAGCTTTCCGTTTTTGACGTCGGCCATGGCGGCATCAATGGCCATGACGGCCGAGTTGGACTTGGGCGAGGTGGCGAGCAGAATGGTGGCCTGCGCCAGAGGCAGCCTCGCTTCGGGAAGGCCGAGCTGCATGGCGGAGTCGACGCAGGCCTTGACAATGGAAACGGCCTGCGGATAGGCAAGGCCCACGTCCTCGCTGGCTACGCACAGCAGGCGGCGGCAGGCAGAGGGCAGGTCGCCGCCGGTAAGAAGGCGCGCCAGGTAATGCAGGGCGGCGTTTACGTCGGAGCCGCGCAGGGACTTGTGAAACGCAGAGAGAATGTCATAATGGCTGTCGCCGTCCCGGTCGTAGCGTGCGGAGGATTTCTGCGTTGCGGCCCGGGCGTCGTTTAGCGTAAGAACAAGGGAGCCCTTCTGCCGGGGCGCTGCGGCAGTCAAAAGCTCCACCGCGTTGATTGCTTTGCGCACATCGCCGCCGCAGGCGGAGGCAATCGCTTCGACCACGCCGTCTTCCGGGGCGATGGAAACATTCATTTCCTGTGAGCGCAGGGAAAGGGCCCGGCGCACGGCCTTTTCGGCGGCCTGCGGACTGATGGGTTTAAACTCAAAAATGGTGCTCCGGCTTAAAATGGCGTTGTAGACGTAAAAATACGGGTTTTCCGTGGTAGAGGCAATCAGGGTGATTTTGCCGCTCTCAATGAACTCTAAAAGCGATTGCTGCTGCTTTTTGGTAAAGTACTGGATTTCGTCGAGGTACAGCAAAATCCCGCGGGGAGCCAGCAGCGTATCCAGCTCGGAAACCATGCCTTTGATGTCGGCGGTGGATGCGGTGGTGGCGTTGAGCTTGTACAGCCGCCGGTTCGTTTTGCTGGCGATAATCTGGGCCAGCGTGGTTTTCCCCACGCCGGAAGGTCCGTAGAAAATCATATTGGGGATGTTTTCGCTTTCGATTACGCGGCGGAGCAGCCCGTTTTCTCCAAGGATATGCTCCTGCCCGACCATATCGCTGAGCTCAGTCGGACGGATTTTATCGGCAAGCGGCTGGTACATCGCAGGACATCTCCTTTCCGTGCGGGTTTATTTGGCGCGCAAATCCTGCAGCACCGGCCAGACGTCGAAAAAGATGTCGCGCTGGCCGGGGTTTTCATAGTTGGGGATAATGCCCGCCTGCCAAAGGGAAATGCCGTTGATGCCGAACATGGCGGCCAGCTCGGCCTTTGCCTCAACGCTGCGGGCGTCTTCATACCATACGACGTTGAGGGTGTTGTCGCTTGAGTCAAAATAGCGGATGCAGGGGCTTTCGTAGCGGTCAAAATACATCATTTCCGTGCCCGACTGCGAAAGCCGGTTGTACACGGCGGCGGTGCCGGAGGTTTTTGCGTTGGTGTTTTGCACCTTTCCGTCAACGATTTCCCAACGCACCGTGCCGAAGCTGACGGCAAGCAGGATTTTGGAGCGATCCAGCACGCCGTCTGTGGGGTTTGTGATGTCGCGCAGGGCGGTGTAAACCCGGGCAATCGGCGCCAGCGGCGTTTCGGGCAGCTCGGTGTCTTTCATATAATCGGGCATGGTTGTGGAGGCGTAATCGTGCGCCATGAGAATAATGCGGTCGCAAATTTCGCCCAGGGTACGGTAATCATAGCCCTTGTACCAGTCACGCGGGGGGACGGCGATGGAAAGATCCTTGTCTTCGGGCAAAGCGGCGCGCAGTTCACGCATAAAGCTGTTGAGCTGCTCTGCATAAGAGGCGAGCGTCAGGCCTTCAAAATCGATGGTGACGCCGTTGTAAACAAGCCCGCCGCCCGTGCCGCACACGAAAGAAACAATTTGCTCAATGGCGGAGGCGCGCTGTGCGGGATCCGACAAAATCAAATCCACATCCCGCGCCTGCGTTCCGTCCGGCAAAGTGACTTTCTGGCTGCGATCCATGTAAATGCACAGGTTAAAGGGGATTTGGGCCTGCGTAAGCGGCGCCGTCAGCTGCGCGGCGTTGCCCGAGGGGTACCAGCTGTTGGAGTTTTGGCTGGTCGTATTGAGATACGAGCCGTTTTTGCTGTTCCAGTATTCCAGCTTGGCCCACCCGAAGCTGACGCTGTCGGACTGAGCGAGCAGATCCTTCTGCTGTGATCCGCCCGTGTAATGATAAAATGTATGGATTTGCTCAAGGGGTGAATATACGCGCCGGTACAGGCGCATGACCATGGCGGCAGCCTGTTCGCGCGTGGCGGAGGAGAGGGGCTCAAAACGGTAGGTGCCGTTGTCCGGAATACCGTTGATAATGCCAAAGTCATAAGCGAGAATGATGCGGCCGTATGTATCGGGCCGGGAGGCAAGGCTGACATCGGTAAAGGGGGAATCCATACCGGTGACTTCCTCCTGCTGGGCCAGGGTGCCGTAACCGAGCGCGCCGACCAGCATGCAGGCAATTTCTTCCCTTGTGATGTTATCTCCCGGGCGGAAGGTCCCGCCCGGCTCTATGGCGCCGTGCTCGACGGCGGCGGCAATGTGCGCGGTGGCGTAGCTGTACAGGGGATCGGGAATATCACTGAACGAAGAAGCAGCCGATTCATCGGTTTCCCAGCCGAGAAGTCTGGAAAGCAGTACGACAAAATCGGCCCGCTTCAGCGTTTGGTTAATGCCATACAAATTGTTGCCGATTCCCTCGGTAATTCCCATTTCGCGCAGATCCAGGATGTCCTGGTACGCATAGCTGGAAACGGGGACGTCGTCAAAAGGTTCGGCGGCGGCTGCCGGAAGGGACAGCGCAGCCACGGGCAGACACAGACATAAAACTGCGGCACAAAGGCGTTTCAAAAACATGGGGCACCTCCAGGGAAAAAGGATAAACGTATACTCTTTTATCATGCCACAATTTCAGGTGCAATGCAATGCGCGAAAGATACATGTTTTCAGAATGTTTGCTTTTGCGCTTTGAAATTGATACAATACCATCGTCTGCAGGAAAGGACGGTGCGGAATGAAACGGATACTGTGTGCGGCGCTTTTGCTGTGTCTGCTGCTTGGCGGATGCGGGAGCGGCCCGCAGAAATACACTGCGGAGCGGTACGACCTGTTTGACACGCTGATATTTGTCACGGCATACAGCGAAAGCCGCGAGAGTTTTGACCAGATGGCGCAGCTGATGTTTGAAGAGTTTCAGCGGCTGCACGGGCTGTTTGATATTTATGGTGACGGGAGCGAAGGGCTGTCCCGGCTCAACGCGCACGCCGGAGGAGCTGCTGTTGAGGTGGAGCCTGAGGTAATGCAGCTGCTGAAGCTGGGAAAAGACGGCTATGACCTGACGGATGGGAAGGTCAATATCGCCATGGGGGCCGTGCTCAAACTGTGGAGTCAGGCGCGGGAAAACGCGATGAATGACGAAGATTCGGCGGCGCCGCCGTCCATGGAAAGCCTGCAGGAAGCGGCGCAGCACTGCTGCATAGACGATCTGGTGCTGGATGAGCAGGCGGGTACGGCGCAGCTTTTGGACAAGGACATGAGCATCGATGCAGGGGCGATAGCAAAGGGCTTTGCCACGGGGCTGGCCGCGGATCTTTTGCGGGAAAATGGGTATACGGATTTTGTGATTTCTGCCGGCGGAAACGTCTGGGCAGAAGGAACTCCGCCGGGTTCCGACGGATGGCGGGTGGGAGTTCAGAGCCCGGATGAAAGCGGGCAGCTTCTGACCACGCTGACGGTGTCGGACTGCGCCGTGGTAACATCGGGCGGTTATTTGCGCTATTTTACGGCAGACGGTGTGCAGTACCACCATATTATCGATCCGGAAACGCTCATGCCTTCACAGGGCGTGCTTTCCGCGACGGTTGTGTACCGGGATTCCGGGGTGGCGGATTTGTTTTCAACGGCGTGTTTTATGCTGCCTGAAAATGAAAGTGCCGCGCTCGCCGAAAAACTGGACGGAGCGCGGCTGATTGTACTCACCCGTGACGGGGAGCTGAAACAATATCCTTAAACGCTACAGGCTTTGCAGCGGATTGGGCGGTGCGGGAGAAAAAGCAAACGGGTTGACGCGCACGGCGTGGGCCAGTCGGCGCTGATGATGCTTTTTGGTATAGATGACGTTGAGGAGCCATTCGCGGGTCAGAAGCTGATATATTTCACCGGTGATGCTGCACAGATAGTCTTTGTCTTTTTCCGAGAGCTGGTACAAATCGGTGTGATAATCCAGCTCCTCCCAAAGGTGGTACATGGAGAGGATGAGGTCGGTAAAGTTTTCGTGGTCCATAAGAGCGGGGTTTTCAATGACTTTGAGAAAATACTTGTGACGGTTTTCAAGGTGGTAATGCAGGGCAAAAAAATCAATGCGCTCAGGGGACAGAGAGTAGGTGTACTGCTCGGCAAAGCGGATGGCTTTTTCAAAATCGGGACGCTGCCATTCTTCCGTGACCTGCATGGCGCTGCACAGATTATGGCTGTTTGGGTCGCACATGACAAGGTAGCGAAGCATGTCGAAGCCGGATTCGTTGAAAAAGATGCTTTGAATCATGTTGGCTTTTCCGCGCTGTTCTTCATGGTGTGCTTCATCGAGCACACGCTCAAATACCAGAGAAACCAGAATCACTTCGATGGGGAGAAACGCGATGTCATGAAGGGCAAAAATGGCAATATGGTGAAAATCACGAAAAATGAGGTAGTGGAGAACGTAAAAAAACGCAGACAGGCAGAGCAGGGCAATGATAAGGCCTTTAATGGACAAGCGATGCCGAAGGGTGCCTTTTGACGGGATTTTGAACAATAAAACCACCTCGTTTTGATAAACATAGAAAAGGAAAGGCAATGGCTGAAACAGTCATTGCCTTTTGGCTTAAGAACTTTTCCCATATGTAATTGTAACAAACGGTTATAAAGCTGTCAATGAAAAACGGGTCGGATCAGCGGTATAACGCTATAGCTCCGGGGGCTCATCAAAGCATTTTTCGAGCTTTCCCAGAGCCTTTTTTTCGATGCGCGATACATAGCTGCGCGAGATGCCGCATTTTTGCGCGATTTC
>CANUCM010000058.1 GCA_947856675.1 uncultured Clostridia bacterium
GGAAGCGAGCTTGACAAGCTGGTGGGGGTCAGGACGCGCCAGATTCAAAGCAAGCTCCGCAGCGTGCAGACGCTGCCGGAAGCAGAAGCGGCACAGCTGGAGGAGCGGGAAAATGTTTGAGAGGATAACAGGAGCGGGAAGAGCACGGCGCGGCGTATTTTCCACGGCGCACGGGACGATCCAGACGCCTGTTTTCATGAATGTAGGTACGCAGGCAGCCATTAAAGGGGCGCTGTCTGCGGATGATTTGCGCGAAATCGGGTGCCAGGTGGAACTGTCCAACACATACCACCTGCATATCCGGCCCGGTGAGCAGGTGGTTCATGGGCTTGGAGGCCTGCACCGGTTTATGTGCTGGGACGGGCCGATTTTGACAGACAGCGGCGGGTTTCAGGTATTTTCGCTGGCCAAACTGCGGAAAATCACGGAGGATGGAGTACATTTCAATGCCCATACAGACGGCCGGCGTATTTTTATGGGACCGGAAGAAAGCATGCAAATCCAGTGGGCGCTGGGGTCGGATATCGCAATGGCTTTTGATGAATGCGTGGAAAACCCGGCTCCGCATGATTACGTGGAAAAGTCCTGCGAACGCACGGCACGATGGCTGGAGCGGTGCCGTGCAGAGCTTTTGCGCCTTCAGACGCGGGAGGATACGGTGAACCCGGGACAGATGCTGTGGGGCATCAACCAAGGCGGAGCGCATTTTGATCTGCGGGTTGAGCATATGAAGCGCATTGCACAGCTGGATCTGCCAGGATATGCCATCGGAGGCCTCGCGGTCGGTGAGCCGACACAGGTAATGTACGATATCATTGAAGCCGTGGAGGAATACATGCCGCAAGACCGCCCGAGGTACCTGATGGGAGTGGGGACGCCGGCCAATATCATTGAAGCGGTGTGGCGCGGCGTGGACTTTTTTGACTGTGTCATGCCGGCGCGCAATGCGCGGCACGGGCATTTGTTCACAAGTAAGGGTGTTATCAACCTGAACAACGCAAAGTATATTTCAGACAGCGCTCCCATTGATGAAAATTGCGGCTGCCCGGTGTGCCGCAAATATTCCCGGGCATATGTCAGACATTTGCTGCGCTCCGGGGAAATGCTGGGCATGCGGTTCGGAGTTATGCATAACCTGTATTTTTATAATCAGTTGATGGCGGATATCCGAAAGGCGCTGGATGAGGGAACGTTTGAGGCGTTCCGGCGGGAGAAGTGTGAAGTGCTGTCCCGCAGAATCTGAAAGTTTGCTTTTTCGCGCATTTCTGCTTGCAATTTATAAGGGCAGCCGGTATAATAGCAATGTTAGCATTTTTTAGCACAGGAGGAAAGAAAATGGGCGATTACACCGCATATATCTGGATAGTGTTGATGATAGCACTGTTCTATTTCATGCTCATCCGTCCCCAGAAAAAGAAGGAAAAAGCAGATCGCATGCTGCGCAACAGCTTGAAACCGGGTGATCTGATTGTTACTATCGGCGGGTTTACCGGCCGCGTTCTGAACGTGAAGGACGATTTGGTCACATTTGAAACGGGTGCGGACAGAACCAAGCTGACGGTAAAAAAATGGGCCATCCAGATGAAGGAAAGCCCCGAGAGCGAGAATAAGGCTGAAGAGGCTGCTGAAAAGACCGAAAAGGCCGAAAAGCCTGAGAAGACTGAAAAGTCCGAATAATATATTCTGGAAACCGAGCCCTCTGCATATGTATTTTGTAAAAGATGCAATGCAGGGGGTTTTTTTATGCTGAAAAGAAAACAAAAGACGGGGGACAGATCGTCCGGCCGGGAAGTGTCGGAGGCGGCGGTTTCTTTTCGGCGCATTGCGTGCGCGGCAGCGCTGGGACTGGGGGTTTTGCTGATCGTGCTGATGCTGTCGGCGCTGATGATATCCTGGGGCTTTGTATCGGCGCACAGTATGTATCTGTGCATGATGATTGCCGTGTTCTGTGCAGGTCTGTGCAGCGCTCTGGCGGCAGGCGGGAGCAGAAAGCGGCTGCTGTCGGCATTGCTGGCCTGCGCATTGCTGCTGGCAGTCCTGCTGGCAGCGGGGGCTGCTTTGTTTGGCGGTGCATTTGCGGCAAAAAATTTCCTGTTGGTGTTGATTATTCTGCTGATTTCGTGTATGATTGGAAGTGTTATTTCAACCGCAATACGCTAAAAGGAGCATCAGCTATGAAACATGTCAAAACCTTGAATAAGTCCAATCTGAAAAAAACGGCTGCGGCCGGCGGCTGCGGTGAGTGCCAGACTTCTTGCCAGTCGGCCTGCAAAACGTCCTGCACCGTTGCCAACCAGAAGTGCGAAAAGCGCAGATAAGACAGAAATAAGAGCGGCAGGCACCGAAGTCCGGATGCCTGCCGTTTTTACGCGCAAAGGAGAGAAAAATACAAGATGGTTCATTGCTTTGAGCAGGAAGGGATTCGCCTGGCGCTGGATGTGGCCAGCGGAGCCGTACATGTGCTGGACCCCATAGCCTATGAGCTGTGCACGATGCTGACCCCGCCTCTGGAAGAGCAATGCCCGGAACAATATATCCGGGCGATGGCCGGAAAAAGCGAGGAGCAGGTACGGGAAGCGTACGAAGAGCTGTATGGGCTTTACAAGGAAGGGTTTTTGTTTTCAGAGGAAGAAAAGCTGCCCGATTCCCTTATCAAGCCTTCGGACAGCCCGGTAAAAGCGCTGTGCCTGCACGTGTCGCACGATTGCAACCTTCGCTGCAGCTATTGTTTTGCCCAAACGGGGGACTTCGGTACCGTACGCTCTTTGATGAACGCCGAGACAGCCAAAAAGGCGATTGATTTTGTCATCGAACGCTCGGGAAAGCGGCGGAATATCGAAGTGGACTTTTTTGGCGGGGAACCTCTGATGGCGATGGACACGGTCCGCACAACAGTGGAATATGCCCGGGAGCAGGAAAAACTGCATGATAAAAAGTTCCGCTTTACCATTACGACAAACGGCGTTTTGCTGGATGATGAAACAACGGATTACCTGAACCGCGAAATGTCAAACATTGTTCTGTCGCTGGACGGGCGCAAAAGCGTGAATGACGCCATGCGCAAAACCGTGTCGGGCGGCGGAAGCTATGATGTGGTGCTGCCCAAAATGCAAAAGCTTGTGCAAAAGCGCGATCCGGATAAGGATTATTATGTGCGGGGTACCTATACCGCAAAGAATCTGGATTTTGTCGAGGATGTGCTGGCGCTGTACCGGGCGGGCTTTGATCAGATTTCGGTGGAGCCGGTTACGGCTCCTGACGGGTGCGGTTATGAAATCAAGGCTTCTGATCTGCCGCGGATTCGGGAAGAATACCACCGTCTCGTCCGCACCATGGCCGAAATGCGGGACAACGGGCAATGGTTTAATTTCTTCCATTTCAATGTGGATCTTGAGCAGGGGCCCTGCGTCATTAAGCGCCTGCGCGGATGCGGTGCAGGCTGTGAATATGTGGCGGTGACCCCGGAAGGGGATATTTATCCCTGCCACCAGTTTGTCGGGGAAAAAGAATATTACATGGGCAACGTAAAGGACGGGACCTTCCACCGTGAGCGCGCCAGAGAGTTTGCGGGCGTCAATGTGTACACCCGCCCTGCGTGTCAGGATTGCTGGGCAAAGTTTTACTGCAGCGGCGGGTGCAGCGCAGCAAACTTCCACGCGCATGGCCGGATCGATCAAAGCTACGAGATAGGCTGTGAGCTTCAGAAAATGCGTTTGGAATGTGCGCTGTATCTGGCCGCGTATGAAAGCCTGAAAGAAGAAAAATAATGCGCAAAAGCAGCTCTTGTTTGCAAGAGCTGCTTTTTTTATACCCGAATATACCGGGATGCGGCGTAACCTGTATAACCGTTGTAGGAGACCACGTACCAGTCTTCCCACTGGCCAAGAACGGTAATGCGCGCGCCGTTGTAGGCTCTGGTCAGAACAGAGGAGGAAAGAGAAGGGCGGCTTCGGATATTCAGTGAGCCGCTGCTCAGCGAAACAACGCCCTCTCTGGCGGGCTGTGCCGGGACAAACGGAATCCCGAAGTATTCGCACAAAGAAACCACCAGTGTGCGCGCAATCGTGGAGATGTTGTTTTTTATCCAGTTGGCATCCTGCGTATTGTCGTGGTAGGCAATTTCGACCAAAACGGCTGGGGCGCGCGTTTTGGCCACTTCGCCAATGTCCCGTGTCGGTACGCTGCGCACTTTTCCGGGCAGCGGATAAATGGTCATGAAATGGCTGACGATGATTTCGGCCATACGCCGGCCCGGTATGCTGGTGGGGTAGTAGTAGACGTCGGTTCCCCGAATTTGTCCGCTGAGGGAGTCGGGCGCGGCGTTGGAATGCAGTGCAAGGTAGAAATCATATTGCCCGGCATTTGCCTGACGGATGCAGTCGGCGGCAGACATGTTCGGAGTGTTTCTTCGAAATTGAATACCGCAGGAGCGAAGGTATGGCTCCATGGCATCGGCGATCAGGTTCATGTACTGTTCTTCGTTTCCGCCGGTAATGTAAGGGTTTCCTTCCTGCGTGGAAGGACTGAGATAAATTTTCGGCATGCACAATCACCTCACATAAAAAGATTCATTATCAGGATACGGGCGGGGGAGTGAAGACGTGCACAAAAGCCGCATCCGGACATAGACTGGTATTGAAGTCATGCTTCAATTTAAACTCGGGAGGTAATAGAATGCCTGATAAGGTTTCACCCGGCCCGCTTCACGGAAATCCTCTTCCCAAAGAGGCCGTTTGCATTCACACAAGGAAAGTATATGACAGCTGCCGCGACAAGGAGTGTCTGCAGGATTTGCGCGTATACCTGACACGGTGCTCGCAGGCGGTACTGGATGGCGCCATCAATGTAAAGCCGCGTACGGCAGAGCTGCTGTGGGCGTATATCGATGTGGAGCCCATCCCGTTCAACAAGGGCTTTTACACAGTGGATGTAAAGTACTTTTACAAGGTGACGGCCGACGTGTTTGCCGGAGTAGGGCGCCCGCGTGAGATTACGGGCCTTGCAACGTACGACAAGCGGACCGTGCTGTTCGGCAGCGAGGGCAGCGTGCGCATTTTCAGTTCGCAGTACGCACCCTGCAATGGCGACATTCAAAACTTTGAAAAAACCAACCTGCCGATCGCCGTGGTAGAAGTTGTGGATCCCGTGCTGCTGGGGGTTAAGGTCGTGGACGGCCAGGGCTGCGGAGAGTGCGTGATGAACGAAATCCCGGAGACCATTTGCGGCTGCTTTGACGATGAGCTGGTCATTTCAGATGATGGCAAGAAACTGTATGCCACTCTGGGGCAGTTCAGCATTATCAAGCTGGAGAGAGATATCCAGCTGCTGATGCCTTCGTATGACATTTGCATGCCGGAAAAAGAATGCTCGGGCAGTTCCGATGACCCGTGTGAGCTGTTCCAGCGGTTCAAGTTCCCGGTGGATGAATTTTTCCCGCCGAAAATCAGCGACATGATCAAGGCAGGGGAGAAGGGCGGATGCGCTGCCCCCTCGCTGAACAGCTGCGGCTGCTGCCAGTCGGCCAACCAGACCAGGAGAAAATAACAGCTTGCGGGGCGCCTGCCGGATGCAGGCGCTCCGTTTTGCTGCGCGAGTTGCGCAGTTTACATAAATTAGTTGACATAAAAACTGTCTATAACGCTGATTTTTCTGCAGTCCCTTGATTTGCGCAGGCAAAAAAGGTATCATAGAAGCCGCGCAGCCTCCATAAAGATAAACAAAAGGGGGATGCCGCAGATGAAGAATTATGATAAACGAAGGGACGAGCTTTTTTCCCGGTTTATGCCGGTGATTTGCCTGCTTTCGGCATGTTTTCTCTTGGGGGCGGTACTTGGAAGCTTCTTTGCCGCAGAATTGCCTCAGGATGCCGCACAGTACGTTGAAGTATATGCGGAAAGGGTTTCGGATGGCTCGGGAACTGCACTGTTTAAAGCGGCGTTTTGGCCTGCTTTTGTCATGCTGGCGCTTGTGTTCTTTGCAGGCTTCGGCAGACTGGGCGGTTTGGTCATTCCCGCGGTGTTTATTGTACGCGGCTTCTCCATGTCTCTGGGCATCACTGCTTTTGTGCGCACTTATGGCCTTCCTGGGTATTTGCCTGCGATAGCGGCAGAGCTGCTGTCCGGGTTTGTTATCACCGGCTGCCTGTTTGTTTTTTCACTCATGACCTTTTCGACGTGTACGGGTGCCGGAAGGCGGGTGGGAGCGTATCGCCGCACATACGATACAGGATATTATATGGCTGCGGCGGTTTGTCTTGCGATAATTATGCTGGCGGCACTTTTATATGCGTATCTGGTGCCTCCGTTGGCGCGCGCGGCATTTTTAATTATTTCATGAAAGGCGGTGTCGGAGTGTGGAAGCCTTGTTAGAAGAGTTCCGCAGGTATCTCACAACTGAAAAACAGGCTTCTGGAAACACTGTGACATCATATCTGCACGATGCGTCGGCCTTTTGTCTCTGGGCAGAGCTGAAGAAGGAGGCCGACTGCGCAAAAGTTCAGCGCGGCCAGGTTGAGCAGTATTTTACGCTGCTCGAAACCGACGGGAAGTCGACGGCGACCATACAGAGAGTTCGGGCGTCTCTGACGGATTTTTTCAGAAATATGCAAAGACGCGGCGTGATTGCGCACAACCCGGTGAAGGGGATTGCGATATGCGCGGCAAAACCCAAGGCTCCGGTTACTCTCAGCATGGATGAAGTGGAAAGGCTGCTGGCCGCAACCAATAAGGAAACGGGCCCCAAGGGCAGGCGGGACGCCGCGATGCTGGAGCTGCTGTATGCTACGGGCATGAAGGCTTCGGAACTGATACAGCTCGATGTGCAGGATGTCAATACGCGCATGGGGTTTGTGCACTGCCGCAGTGCGCGGGCAGAGCGTACAATACCGGTTTATCCTGAAGCGCTGCGGATACTCGATTCGTACATACAGAATGTGCGCATTTACATGGCGGCAGATCCCAGGCAGCAGGCGCTGTTTCTCAACCTGTCCGGGGATCGGATGACCCGGCAGGGATTTTGGAAAATTATAAAACAATACGCCGATCTTGCGGGAATACAAAAAGATATTACGCCGCAGATGCTCAGGCATTCTTTTGCATTGCACCTGCTTCAAAACGGCGCTGATCTTCATTCCATTCAGCGTATGCTGGGGCATACTGACATCGCGACAACGCAGACCTATGCGCGGCTGTACCAAAATGAGCTGCAGCAGGCTTATCAAAGATTCCACCCCAAAGCGAAATAGGGCGTGCAAAAAGCCGCCGGCATTTCCGCGGATGCCGGCGGCTTATGTACTTGAGATAAATTATTGCTTGCGTTCTTTACCGGAAGGTTCGGAAGGGTGAAGGGCAGACAAGGGGTTTTTTTCGGCAGCGTCCCGCAGGTTGTCATCCACGACATGAGTGTAGATCATAGTGGTGTCGAGGTTTTCGTGGCCCAGAACTTCCTTAAGGGTTCGCACATCAACGCCGTTTTGATACATCAGGGTGGCTGCCGTGTGCCGCAGTTTGTGTGCGGAGCAATGTTTCTGGCTCAGGCCGGCCTGTTTCAGGTGTTTTCCCACGAGCCATTTTACCGTCTGGACGCTGATTCTGTTATGCTGCTTGCTGATAAACAATGCGTCGCCCGCAGAAGGAGAGGGAGGAAGCCGGTGAGGGAGGTATGCTTCAATGGCTTCAAGGCAGGCGGCATTGAGGTAAACGAACCGTTCTTTGTTGCCTTTGCCCAACACACGCAGACGTTCGTCGTCACGGCTCAAATCCGAAAGGTTGATGCCGACCAGCTCTGATACACGCAGGCCGCAGTTTAAAAACAAAGTGAGTATGCAATAATCTCTCTCTTTAAAAGGACCGTCAATGGACTGCAGGAGAGTGAGGCTCTCTTTGAGCGTTAAAAACTTGGGGAGGCTTTTCCTGGCTTTGGGAGTGTCCAGGCTGACGGTGGGGTTTTCTTCAAAATAATGCTGTTTGTCACACAGGTAGCGGTAAAAAGAACGCAGTGCGGAAACCTTGCGTGCCCGTGTTCGGGCCTGGTTGCCATAAGAGGTTTTTGCACTTTTGTGAAACCTGGGGCGTTCGTTGGAAACAAACAAAAGATAATCCAAAAGATCGCTCCGGGTTACCGACCGCACAAAGGCGAGATCAACCGCCTGGATGTCGATGGAATCAAATGCGGTGTCCGGTGAAACGAGCCCGCGCTTTTGCAGCATGAAACGCAGAAAAGTACGCAAATCTAAAAAATATTCATTGACAGTCTTATGGGAACGGCCCATAATAGTTTCCATGTAGGTAAGGTATTCGCGCAGGATCGGAGAGGCGTCCTGCCATGGGCTTTTCATCATAATACCGCCTCATTTCACAGAGATAGGAGCGCAGGATATGCTGTACAAAGGGACGTTGGAATCGCCGGTAGGCCCGATACAACTGATTGCTGAAGATCATTATATCATACGCCTGGATTTTTACCAAGGCGGCCTGGAGGACTGTCAAAAATTTTTGCAGCGGCATTTTGGGCAGGTCAGCTTTACAGAAGGCATCAACCCGGAGCTCATTAAGGCCATTGTGCAGCTGGATGAGTATTTCAGCGGCACCCGCAAAAGCTTTGATATCAATGTCAAATTGTACGGCACGCCGTTTTATGGAAAAGTGTGGAGTGAGCTTTGCAAAATCCCGTACGGTGAAACCATCAGCTATAAAACGCTGGCGGAGCGCTGCGGCGTAAGCAAGGGCTTTCGCGCGGTGGGACAGGCAAATCACAACAACCCCATCAGCATCATTGTTCCGTGCCACAGGGTAGTCGGAGCGGATGGAAAACTCACAGGCTATGGCGGCGGCCTCGATATTAAACGCTTTTTGCTGGACTGGGAAAGCAAAAATAAGTAAGCCTGTTCGGGATACGTTTATACGGCGCGGCGGCAGACCGGGTGCATCCGGCCTGCCGCTTTATTTTGCCTGGGGCGGGAGGGAGTGTTTTGCACACAGTTAATTATACAAAATAAAAGTTTTGTATAATTAAAGGGAGGCTGCACGGCGCCATTTTTAGAAATCCCGGGATTCTGCGATGCGTATTTCCGGGTGGCGTTTTCCTTCGGTTTGGCTATTCGTCGCGAATGGCGTCAATGGGATTCAATCTGCAGGCTGCCCACGCAGGAATGATTCCAAATAAAATTCCGCAAACGCCGGCGCCTGCTACCGCACCCAATAAAATGCTGACGACCCGGGTGTTCAGCCCCAGGATTTGTTTGACCAACTGCAGCACACCGGCGCTGAGCGCTCCGCCGGTCAAGCCGCCGGCAATGCACACAATAACGGCTTCCACCAAAAAGCACTTCAGGATATCTTTACGCGTGGCTCCCAATGCCATATATACGCCAATTTCCCGCGTCCGCCTTTCAACAGATGACACCATGGAGTTCATTACACCGATGCCGCCCACAATTACGGAAATCGCGGCAATTCCTGTAATAAAAATTGTTAATACATTAACAATTTTCTTGAACACTTCTGTGTACCCGCTGAGGTTTTCGTATTTAAACTTGATATCCGGGTTGATGCTGTGCAGGCGCTGTACGATTGTTTCCGCTACCGCCTGTTCGTCTGTTCCAGCCAGGCAGCTGACGGCAAGTTTGTCGGCAGTGTTCTCGCCCAGCATATTGTCCAATGCGGTATATGGAGTGTAAACCACTGTGGGAATCTGCCCCCCGACCAGGCGGTTGAGTCCATCGGTCTGCGGTTCGACGATGCCGATGATTTCATAGGTTTCATAGGCCGAACCGGATTTGAGCAAAAGAGATTTCCCGACAATATTTTCGCGCTCGTAAAACTCGACGGCCAGCTGGCTGTCAATGACGGCGACATTTGCGCCGGTGAGAACGTCGTGCGCCTGCAAAGTCCTGCCGTACAGCAAATGGATGCTCAGCACATCAAAAAGCTGTTCGTTTACACCCAAAATCCCTGCGGACTGTTTTTTATTTCTCAAAGACACCGTTCCGTACTGCATGGCCAGCGGCATGGCCGCTTTAACCCCCTGAACTTCGCTGAAGATTTCCGGAAATTCTGCAGGGGAAAAAGTAAAACCGTCAGAGTCGGTATACAGCGCAATGCAGTCGATGCCGGCGCTGTCAATTTCGCGGGTCACGGCAGATTGAGCACTGGTGCTCAGGCCGCTGATAACAGAAACGGAGCAAATTGCGACGCAAACAGAAAGTGCGCACAACAGGCTTTTTATCCCGCCGCGGCGTACGTTTCCGGCGGAAAGACGGCACAGATCGCAAAAGCTCATGGCTCACTCTCCTCTACGCTGGCGACAATCTGCTGCCCGTGGCGAATCTGCTCCGGATGGGACAAAACCAGCTGATCGGCCGTAATTCCGGACAGTACCTCTACGCCCTCATCCAGCTCATAGCCTGTGGTGATATAGTGCTTGACAGCCCGCCCGGACTGTGCGACCATGACATATTCCTGCTGGGTTTCGTCCTGGGCTACGCACGAGTATGGGACAACAAGGGCGTTGTTTTTTTTGTCAACGGCGACTTTGACCTGGGCGCTGTACCCTGGAAGCAAAGCGTGATCCTGGTTGGACAGCGTGACATAGACGTCGGTCTTGATTTCTCCGCTTTGCATAAACGTGCCTGTCTGGCGGCCGTAAGGAAGAATGCTCTCTATGGTCCCGTCAATGGTTTCAGAGCCGGAAAGCGCTTCGACAGTCACGGTGCAGGGCATCCCTTCTGAGATTTTGGAAACCGAATCCTCTGCAATTTGCGCTTTAACCTGCATGGTGCTCAAATCGGAAACGCTGACACATGGCAGCACACCGCTGACGCTCTGCCCTTCCGAACAGCTGATGGTCATTACAGTGCCGTCAATGGGGCTGGTGAGCGTGTAAGGCTGCTGTATATCGCCTGAAGAGTCCGTCGACAAGCCCTGTACGGCAGAAGAAACGATCGCCGCCAGCTCTCCGCTGAGTTCGTCACCGGACGAAATGGCGGATGGGTCGAGATTTGAAACGGCCTGTTGGATTTCGCGGTAAAGCGCGCCTTCGGAATCGGCAGCGGAGCGCACCGGAGAAAGCTTTAGAACGGGCTGTCCTTTGCTGACAGAGTCTCCGGGATGAACATATATGTCCTCCACAACAGCGGCGCCGCCGGAATACAGGTTGACGCGGGAGAGTTCTGCTGTCGTGCCGCGGAGAATCACATAGTCCGTGATGGTCATATTTTCGGGCAATACGGCAGAAACAGAGAGAACCTGATTGTTTTCCCGGTATGGGCTGAAACAATACATGCATACAATCAGTGCTGCACATAAAAGCACGGTAAAAATCGATTTGATGGCAATCTCCTCCATTGTGTGTCGCGTAAAAGGGCTGCCATCATATTTTGTATGCTTTGGGCCAAAATATAACCGTTGCATCGAACAAAAGGAAGAAGGAATTTTACGTGTCGATTGGGTGCAGTGAAAAAGATTGCATTTATTATCGTGACGGCGAGTGCGGTCTGACGCTTGCCTGTTCCCCCGGAGAATATAAAAGCGCCGCGTGCGCCTATTTTGTCAAGCGTGCGCATACAACAAAAACGGCATGCGAAGACGGTTCTTCACATGCCGGAAAAAATATGGAAACATTATGAGAGTGATTCAAAGGCAGCTTTAAGCGCTTCCTGAATGGTTGCAGCGCCGATGCACTGGATCGCACCCGTGGAAGAAAGGTCGTTCATACAGGCTTTGGGCAGGATGCATTTTTGAAATCCAAGCCGTGCAAGCTCGGCAATGCGCTGTGAGGCACCGGAAACGCTGCGAATTTCTCCTGAAAGCCCTACCTCGCCGAAAACGGCAACGTTTTGCGGGACCGGTTTTTCAAGATAGCTGGACGCAATGGCAATGACAACGGCAAGATCGGCTGCGGGTTCATCGAGGCTGAGTCCGCCCACGACGTTGATGTAGGCGTCGTAGGAGCTGAGCATAAAGCCGGCGCGCTTTTCCAAAATGGCCAGCAGCAGCATGGCGCGGTTATAGTCAATGCCCGCGGAGGTCCGGCGGGCAGAGCCGTAGGCGGACTTTGTGACGAGCCCCTGCACTTCTGCAAGCAGCGGCCGCGTACCCTCCAAAACGGCTGTCACACAGCTGCCGCTGGCATTTTCGGGTCTGCCTGAAAGCATGGCGGCAGAAGGGTTTGGGACGACGGAAAGGCCGGTTTCATGCATTTCAAAAATGCCCACTTCGTTGGTGGAGCCAAAACGATTCTTAATGGCGCGCAGAAGACGGTATGAGGAGTGCCTGTCCCCTTCAAAGTTCAAAACGGCGTCTACCATGTGCTCCAAAACTTTGGGACCGGCAATTCCCCCGTCTTTGTTGACGTGTCCGACCAAAATAATGGAGACAGCGTGTGTCTTGGCATATTGCATCAGGGACAGGGTGCATTCGCGGACCTGGGATACGCTGCCGGGGGTTGCGGCAGTTTGCGGGTTGTAAATGGTTTGGATGGAATCAATAATGACAACGGAAGGAGAAATTTTCTCGATCGCGGACCAAATACTGTCGAGTTCGGTTTCGGCAAATACATACAGCCGTTCATGGGAGATGTGCAGGCGTTTGGCGCGCATTTTGATTTGGGAAAGCGACTCTTCGCCGGTGACATACAGCACCGGGCCGTGTCCGCAAAGACTGGCACAGGCCTGCAGCAGCAGAGTGGATTTGCCGATACCGGGTTCTCCGCTTACAAGAACAAGCGAGCCCTCGACGAGGCCGCCGCCCAAAACTCTGTCCAGTTCACTCAGCCGGGTGGAAAGCCGCTGCTCCAGCCCGCTTTCCACCTGTGAAATCGCAATGGGCTGCGAGGCAGTGTGCGGAAAAGTTCTGGATGCAAAGCTGTCCTGCTTTACAGGGACTACCGTTTCTTCTGTCATGGTATTCCAGTTGCCGCAGGCGGGGCATTTTCCCTGCCACTTTGGAGAATCAAAGCCGCATTCAGAACACACATAGACAACTTTTCGTTTTCCTGCCATAATTCAAGTTCCCCTACTTTTGCTCAAGGTATTGTATGTATCCGCCGGAAATGGCGATGGCGATTTTGGTTTGGTAGGAAGCAGTTTTTAACAGCTCTTCCTCCTGTGCATTGGATAAAAAGCCGCATTCAATTGTCACTGCGGGAGAATTGATGTTTTTCATCAGCATCACACTGTCGGGAGCCAGCTTGATGCGCCGATCGTTTTGGGGATCCAGTACGCTGCGCAGGCTGCTTTGCAGGCATTCGGCCAGTACGGCCGAGCGTTCGGTGTTGGGAGAATAAAAGACCTGGGCCCCGTGGTATTTTTCCTGTTCAAACTTATTGAGATGGATGCTTAAAAAGTCCAGTTCAGGACTGGATTTGGACAGGCTGAGGCGGGCATTGAGATCGCGGTTTTTATTTTCGCGGGCGGATGCGTCGGGATTGTATTCCAGGGACTGCTCATCGGTTCGCGTCAGCTTGCCGCTGATGCCGAGAAAGCGGAGAAAAAGCTGGGTTTTTTGGGCGATGGCCAGGTTGATGCCGGCTTCTTCCGTGCCGTTTTTGGACACGGCGCCGCCGTCCAGGCCGCCGTGCCCTGCGTCCAAAAACAGCAGGTATTCTTCCGGAGAAATGGCAGACAAGGCCGAGCGATATGCTTCGGGCCGGTGAAAAAAGGCAAAGCAAAATGCGGCAGCCAACAAAATGGCTGCAGCCAGTATTAGTACGCGCAGGATAGAACGAAGCCGGATGACATACAAAATGACCACCTCGGCATCACTATATTCCGAAACGGAGGAAAATATCACCCGGGCAGCACGCCGGTGTGTTCAAGCACAATTTTCAGCCCAAGCAAAATGAGAACAAGGCCGCCTGCAAACTCGGCGCGGGCCTTGTAACGGGTCCCGAAGACGTTGCCGATTTTAACGCCGGCCATGGACAAAACCAGGGTGGTAATACCGATGAGTGATACAGCGGGAGCAATTTTTACTTTCAAAAAGGCAAAAGAAATGCCGATGGCCAGTGCATCAATACTGGTTGCGACAGCCAGCGGCAGCATGGATGCCGGGGTCAGGGAAGCGTCGGTATTGTCCTCCTCCCTGCTGCGGCTTTCCCGGATCATGTTAAAGCCGATGACACCCAGCAGAATGAACGCGATCCAGTGGTCATAGGCAGTGATAAAAGATGAGAACTGGCGGCCGAGAAAGTATCCGATAAGCGGCATGGCGGATTGGAAAATTCCGAAGTACAGGCCGACAATCAAGGCTTTTTTAAAAGAAATCCTGGCCATGGACAGCCCCTTGCAGATGGCTACGGCAAAAGCGTCCATGGAAAGGCTGACTGCAATGAGAAAAAGCTCGAGCAGACTCATAGGGGTCCTCCGTGTGTTTTGATATAGTATTCTTCGCCGTTCCACATATGGCGGGACAGATCGACGCACCCGTCTGAAGTAAAACGGATTCCCTCTTCTTCCAGAAGGATGCGCTGGCGGTTGACTCCGCCGAAAGCAAAGGCCGGGGATAATGCGCCAAAACGATTGACTACGCGGTGGCACGGGATGATGCCCGGGCGTGGGTTGACATGCAAAGCATATCCAACCACGCGGGAAAGGCGCGGGTTTCCCATAAGCCGGGCGATTTGGCCGTATGTGGTGACGTATCCCTTCGGTATGCAGCAGACAATTTCATATACGGTGGAAAAGGTATTTTGCTTTGACATGGCAACTGTCCTTTTGCACTGGACTACAAAATCAACATGGCGTCGCCAAAGCTGAAAAAGCGGTAGCGTTCGGCAACAGCCTGGCGGTAAGCCGATAAAATGTGTTCCCTGGAGGCAAATGCGGATACCAGCATGATAAGCGTACTCTCAGGCAGGTGGAAATTGGTGATAAGGCCGTCGATTCCGCGAAAGCGGTAGCCGGGATAAATAAAGATGCTTGTTTCGCCGCTTCCGGCATGGGTGTTTCCTTCATCGTCCGTGACGGATTCCAGCGTACGGCAGGACGTTGTCCCAACAGCAATTACCCGTCCGCCATTCCGGCGGGTTTCGTTGATTGTCTGTGCCGCTTCTGGTGAAACGTGGTATTGCTCCGTGTGCATGACGTGGTCGGTAATGAGATCCTCTTTGACCGGTCGGAATGTGCCCAGCCCTACATGGAGGGTAATGGAAACAACCGAAACACCCTGCATGCGGATGGTATCAAGCAGCTCCTGCGTAAAATGGAGGCCGGCAGTGGGAGCAGCTGCGGAACCGGCCTCTTTGCAATATACTGTTTGGTAACGATCTTTATCTGCCAGGCGTTCCTTGATGTAATGCGGCAGCGGCATGGTGCCCAGCCTGTCAAGAATCTCAGAAAAGATCCCTTCATACGAAAAACGGATCATCCGGTTCCCTGTTTCCAAAACGTCAATGACTTCGCCGCGAAGCTGACCGCCGCCAAAGCTGACCTTGGCCCCGGTGCGCATTTTCTTTCCGGGAAAAACGATGCATTCCCACACGTTTCCGGAGGGGTTTTTCAGCAAAAGAACTTCCACGGCCCCACCTGTTCCCTCTTTTTCCCCATACAGCCGTGCCGGGAGGACTTTGGTGTCGTTGATGACCAGGCAGTCTCCCGGGCGAAGGTAGCTGCATATATCATAAAAATGCTTATGCTCCACCTTGCCGGATCGCCGGTCAAGCACCATCATTCGTGAATGATCCCGCTGTTCGATGGGGGTCTGTGCAATCAACTCCGGAGGGAGCTCGTAATAGTAATCGCTTTTTCTCATTCCGTCTGTCATAGGTTAATTCGCAGGACCAACCTGCACTCCTGTAAAATAGAATTTTATGATTTCGTCATAGGAAAACCCCAGTTTGGCCATTGCGTTGGCGCCGCACTGACTCATGCCGATATTGTGCCCGGCTCCTGTTCCGCTGATGGTGTATACACCCGAACCGCTGCCGGAAAGGTCAAGGGCAGAGATCTTTTTGTCTCCGGAAATCACATACAGCCCGGAGCCGTTTAAAGCGGCAGGGGTTTTGTCAGAGCCGATGGCATAGTATTGACTGATGGACTTGTCAAGCCAGGTGTCGTTGACATACAGCCGGGAGTCGCTGGTGATGGTGTAGCGATGGCTGTTGATGCGTTTGGTGCTGGAAGATGTATTCAGACAGGTCCGGGCTTTATCTCCGGAAAAAACCAGAGTTTCCCCGTTTTCCTGGACAAATGTTACCTCGTTGACATTGCCGGCCGGGGTAATGCCGCTGGCATAAAAGTCCACGATTTCGGAAACATTGTAGCCTTTGCTTTTTAAAATAGAGGCGACTTCGTCAAGAGTAAGGGTAAAGCTGTAGGGGCGAAAATCTGTCAGGTACTTGTCTTCCACCGCCTTGAGGTATGGGATGTCGCTGCCCCAGATGTTTTTTACATCTTCTGTCCAGCCGCCGCTGGAGGCGTGATAAAAGGTCTCGGCCGGCTTTCCCTCATAAGTGATGTACAGGCCGGAAACCGCTTCTACAGCGCTGTCAGAATTGGCGGAGGCGTTTTGCGTGCCGTAATAGACCTGGCAGTCGGTCGTGTTGCACAGGTCAAATCCCTGGGACTTGTGTTTGCCGATGCTGTTGACCGCATAGGATTTTGCGCACAGCGCCTGAGCTTTCAGGGCTTCCACCGGCCAGCTGGGGCTCATTTCGTAAGGAATGACGCCTTTCAGGTAATCATCCATGCTGACGACGTTAATGACCGTGATATCATTGCCGCTGACCCGGCTGTACTCAAAGCCGCCGTAGTATGTATGGTTTTTAAACCATGTTTTTTGCGAGTTCGGAAGGATGCCCAGAGCCTGTCCGCCCATATCCAGTTCAAACAGGATGGTGTTGGTTTCGGTGATAGTGACCGTATAGCAGCTGCGGCTTTCTCCGACGGTTGACGCTGTCGAACCGGTGATGGAAGAAACCCTGGCAGAGTCTGCTGCAGCTTCAATGGCAGAAGTATAGTTTCCGGCACGGACGCGGTAACCGGCTGAGGTATACGCGACAAAAGCCGGGATCCCTGCCGAAGTCAGAGAGGCAGCCAGATTTTGCGCAGCGGCCAGTGAAGCGGGCACGGAATCCAGCTGCAGGTGGTAGGCCCCGATGACGCTGTTGTAAGAGGAAGGTTTGGAATCGTAATACACCTTTCCGGAGCCGATGTAAATATTTTTATCTTTGACAACCGTAAGATAGATTTCGTCGGTCTGCAGCAATGGAATGAAATTGCGGCTGCTGTCATAATATCCAAGCTGATATCCGCTTGCCATGCCCGCAACATTTTGAAGGTTGGCGGAGATCATGGCGTTGGTTCCGTAATAAAGGCCGATCTTCAGGGGGGGATCGGCTTCCAGCGCGCACACGGAGGACAGCGGAATGGCAGAAAACAGGATGGCTGCTGCAATGAAAAGGGCAAGGGATTTTTTCATGTTCCACCTCACAGGCACAAAAAAGAGAAAAAAGTCATATCTTATATATTATACAGTAAAACGCCCAAAGGTTCAATCATTTTAAAGACAACAGAGAGCCTCTGTCTTTATGACAGAGGCTCTTTAAAATTATCGGAGCGTGATGCGGTGGAAGGTTTTTTTGCCTTTGCGGATAATAAAATCGCCGCTGCGGATATCATCGGGGGTAAAAGCCTGCATGGGTGAGGCGATTTTGTTTTCTCCCACAAACACGCCGCCCTGATCCACAAGGCGCCGGCCATCTCCCTTGGAAGAAATCAGGCCTGCTTTCAGCATGAGGTCGAGAATGGTGAGGCTGCCGGAAGCAAAGTCGCTTTCGTACAGCTCAGTGGTGGGAACGTTGCTCAAATCAGAAGATCCGCCGAACAGAGCCTGGCTGGCCTGGCGTGCCTTTTCTGCTTCTTCCCCGCCGTGCACCAGCGTGGTCAGCTCAAGAGCCAAAATCTCTTTGGCCCGGTTGAGCTGACTTCCCTGCCACTGCTCCATGGCGGCAATTTCATCCAGCGGCACATCGGTCAGCATGCGCAGGCAGCGGATGACATCGGCATCATCCACATTGCGCCAGTACTGGTAAAAATCGTACGGGCTGGTTTTTTCGGGATCAAGCCACACGGCACCCGCCTGGGTTTTGCCCATTTTTTTGCCTTCGGAAGTAAGCAGCAGCGTAATGGTCAGGCCGTAGGCATTTTTCCCCAGCTTTCTGCGGATGAGCTCGGTGCCGCCGAGGATGTTGGACCATTGATCATCGCCGCCGCACTGCAGGTTGCAGCCCACCGTCTGAAACATGTGGTAAAAGTCATAGCTCTGCATGATCATATAGTTAAACTCAAGGAAAGACAGCCCTTTTTCCATGCGCTGCTTATAACATTCGGCTCGCAGCATGTTGTTGACGGAAAAGCAGGCGCCTACCTCGCGGAGAAGCTCCACGTAATTGAGCTTTAAAAGCCAGTCAGCATTGTTCAGCATCAGGGCCCTGCCCTCAGAAAAGTCAATAAACTTGCTCATCTGGACCTTAAAGCGTTCACAGTTGTGGCGGATGGTTTCCACGCTCATCACCTGCCGCATATCCGTACGGCCGGAAGGGTCGCCGACCATGCCGGTTCCCCCGCCAATCAGAGCGATGGGGCGGTTGCCGGCGCGCTGCATGCGCCGCATGAGGTTCAGCGCCATAAAATGCCCGACATGCAGGGAGTCGGCGGTAGGGTCGAATCCAATATAGAACGTGGCCTTGCCATTGTTGATGAGTTCTTTGATTTCCTCTTCATCCGTTACCTGCGCGATAAGCCCGCGGGCCTGCAGTTCTTCGTACAGCGTCATACTATAACGTCCCTTCTTTTAAAATAAACAAAGCCCCCTGCGTACAGGACGCAGAGGGCGAAAAATCGCGGTACCACCTCAGTTTGCACGCCAAATCACTTTGGCTGCCTCATGAAGCACAATCATGCTTCTGCGCTGTAACGGGCGCGCCCGTGGTCTCCTACCACCGAAGATCGGCTTCAAAAACCCTGCTCACAAAGGTATTTCACGGGGCGGCTTTACCCGCTTTCACCGGCCGCGGGCTCTCTGAAAAACCGTATTCCGCTACTTCTTTTGTTCATCGCGTTTTTCGTATAACAAGGGGTATTATATCGGATCAGCAGGGGTTTGTCAACAGGCTGTTTTTTCGTTCCTGGGCCAGACGCAGCATTTCCCCGGCGTTGACAAGCGCCGCATCCGTAATGCTGGAGCCGGCTGTCAGGCGTGTCAGTTCGCGGATTCTCCCCTCCTTGTCCAGGGGCTCTACACTGGTATAGGTCTTTCCGCCGCGGGATTCTTTACTGATGGCAAACTGGTGGTCGGCCAGCGCGGCAATTTGCGGGAGATGCGTGACGCATAACACCTGTCGGGATGCTGAAATACAAAACAGCTTTTCTCCGACTTTGCTCGCCGCGCGCCCGCTGACGCCGGCATCCACTTCGTCAAACACTGCGGTGACTCCGGCGTCTCCCTGCGAGAGGACGTTGCGCAAAGCGAGCATCATGCGGGAAAGCTCACCGCCGGATGCGACTTTGCTGAGCGGCTTCAGCGCTTCCCCGCTGTTGGCGGAAAGCAAAAACCGAACGGTGTCGCAGCCGCGGCGGGAAAAGCGGGTCTGGCCGTGATTCAACGAACAGTCGATTTCCACCCCAAAGCGAGCGGAGGGCATGTCCATTTGTGCCAGCTGGGATTCCATCTGGGCGCACAGTGCATTGGCGGCCTCGCTGCGGGCTGCGTTCAGCTGAAGTGCAAGCTCATACACAACATTGCGTTTTTCGGCGTAGGCCGACTTGAGCTCATCCAGGCTTTCGTCCGCCTGCTGCAGGCTGTCAAGCTCCTGGTTCAGAGAAGGCAGCAGTTCAGACAGCTGATCCGGCGCAAGGCCGTATTTTCGTTCAAGCCGGGAGAAAAGCTCCAGGCGCTGCTCAATACCTTCCAGCTCTCCGGGCGTAAACGCCATGGAAGACAGCAAGGTTGACAGCTCAGAAGACAAATCACATGCCAGGACAGAAAGCTCCGCTGCTCGCTCTGCAGCGGCAGAAAGCGCGGGCGAATATTTTTCGGCAGAGCGCAGGAGCTTTTCCGCTTCGGCCAGCTTATCGGAAACCCCGGGCTCGTCTTCCGAACCTTCAAAAATAAATCCGGCGCCGCTCAGCGCCTGCACCAGCTTTTCCGCGTGCACCAGCTCAGTTCTGCGGGACAAAAGATCGTCCTGTTCCCCGCGGCGTATCTGAGCGGCAGACAGCTCTAAAATCTGCTCCTCCAATTCCGCAGCACGGCGCTGTTTTTCGGCGGCGCTCAAAGACAAAGAACGGATGCGGCGGTTTAAATGCAGCAGCTCGTCATAGCGGGCCTGGTAGGATTCCAAAAGCTCCTGAAAGCCGGCAAAGGCATCGAGATATTCAATGTGGAATTGCTCGTCCAAAAGATGCTGTCCGTCGTGCTGGCCATGGATGTTTACGAGAAAAGAGCCCAGTTCGCGCAGCATTGACAGCGTGGCCGGCTGGCCGTTGACACGGCACAGGTTTTTGCCGTCCGAAGTCATTTCGCGCTTGATGACAAGGCAGCCATCCTCGGCGGGAACTCCCAGCTCGGCGGCCTTGTGCAAAGCGGCTTCAGGCAGCTCGGAGAAAAAGGCGCAGACAGAGGCACGGGTCTGCCCTGTTCGAATCAAATCCCGGCTCATGCGGGAACCAAGGACGGCGTTCAGCGCGTCGATGATGATGGATTTACCGGCTCCGGTTTCGCCGGAAAGCACAGAAAAACCCGCCGAAAACTCAATGTCGGCGTGCTCAATGACGGCAATATTCTCAATTTGCAGTCGTGAAAGCATGATGCGGGCCCCCGCTTGTTATTGAAGCATATCCTCTGCGAGTTTGCAAAATTTCATGGCATGATCGTTGTCGCGCAAAATGATGAGGATTGTGTCATCGCCGGCCAGGGTGCCGATAATTTCTTCAATCTTCATGGTGTCGATGGCGTAAGCGGCGGCGTTGGCCATACCGGTCAGGGTGCGGACAATGACCAGGTTTTGAGCGCGATCGATTTTGATAACACATTCCCGGAAAATATTTTTTAGCCGCGGCATAAAACCGGAGTCGGTGTTCATTTCCGGAGTGGAGTACTTATAGCCTCCGGTGACCGACGCGACTTTAACCAGCCGCAGCTCTTTGATATCGCGGGAAATGGTGGCCTGCGTCGTGGGGTATCCCACAGCCTTCAGGCGATCGGACAGTTCCTTTTGTGTTTTTACCTCGTTGTTCGTAATAATGTCTACAATGGCGGCTTGTCGCTGAAATTTCATACGTCTACCCTTTCGTTGGACAGTTTTTTACGAATGATTTCGTAAAACCCAAGTTCTTTAATTCGGATGAGGGACAATTCTGCCGCTGAGCGGCGGATGACAATGGAATGGCCAGGCTCTACTTCAAAGGACTGGTAGCCGTCGACAGACAAATGGACGGAGTTTTCCTGCAGAGGGGGTGTAATGCGGATCTCCTTGTCAGCACCCAAAATAACAGACTTGATGTTGAGCGAGTGCGGACATATGGGAGTAATGGCCATGCAGGCAGAGGAAGGCTCTATAATGGGCCCGCCGGCAGAAAGAGAATACGCCGTGGAGCCCGTTGGCGTGCAGACAATGACTCCGTCTGCGCTTAAAAACAGAGTTTTTTTGCCGTTTACAAAAACATTCAGCTTGATCACGCGGGAAACAATCCCTTTGGACACGACAGCGTCGTTCAGGCCTTCCGCTTCAAACAGGGTTTCCCCTTCTGCGTTGACAACGCGCACGTTGATCATCATTCGGGAGTCAAGCCAGAATGCGCCGCTGCGTACTTTTTCAATTTCCCACAGCTCCTGCATTTCAAGCTCGCTCATAAATCCCATGGTACCGACATTGATGCCAAGAATGGGCTTCTGATGTAAAGCGGCCGCCTGAGCCAGCCGTAAAATCGTGCCGTCGCCGCCAACCACAACGGCAAAATCGCACGTTCTAAGCGCTTCGCCTTCGTCGCAGAAAACCGCCTTTTCGCCGAGCAAAGCGCCAAGGCGGGGCTCGAGGTCTTTGCTCAAAAAGACTTTAAAGCCAAAACTGCGAATAGCCGATACGATTGTAGGCGTAACATGAAGTGTCTTTTCCCGGGTGGGGTTTGGACGAATCAACACTTTTTCCATTACCAACTATAACCACCTCGCGTTTTCATGCGCCGCCCGTACCACACTGCAAACGTCCGGCATGCAGTCCTGATTGCGCATACGGAGCTGAGCGAGAAATTCAATGTTGCCCTCCGGGCCTTTAATGGGAGAATAGGTCAGTCCGCAAACAGAAAAGCCGATATTCCTTGCGGCGCTGAGCACCGTTTCAATGACTTCGATATGGGTTTCCGGTTCACGGACAACGCCTTTTTTGCCTACTTTTTCCCGGCCGGCCTCGAATTGCGGTTTAATTAAGGTCAGCATTTGTCCGTCCGGTTTCAGAAAACGGTATGCCACGGGCAAGACAAGCCGAAGGGAAATAAAGGAAACGTCGCAAACGGCAAGATCCAGCTGTTCGGGGATCTGTTCCTCTGTCACATAACGGATGTTTGTCCGTTCCAGGCAAATGACGCGCGGATCACTTCGCACGCTCCAGGCAAGCTGCCCATACCCGACGTCTACGGCATAAACTTTTGCTATGCCGCGCTGCAGAAGGCAGTCACTGAATCCGCCGGTGGACGCGCCTATGTCCATGGCTGTCAGCCCGCAGGGGTCAACGCCGAAGGTGTCGAGCGCCTTTTCCAGCTTCAGGCCGCCCCGGCTGACATATTTCAGGCCGCCACGCACCTCAATCAAATCGTCGGGGGCGCACAACAGGCCGGCTTTGTCAGCTTTTTGATGGTTGACATAGACCACCCCGCTCATAATCACGGCTTTGGCCCGTTCGCGGCTGCTTTGCAGTCCGCGCTCTACCAACACTACATCCAGTCGCTTTTTATCACTCAACGCCAATACCCTCCTGTGCGGCAGCTGCAATGGCGTTGCCGTCAATCCCGCAGCGTTGGTACAGCTCGCTGACCTTGCCTTCGCGCACAAACTCGGCCTTTAAATTGATGAGCCGGCAAAATCCCGGGCAAGCCTGGGCTGCGCCCAGCCGCGCGGCAATTTTCTCCCCCATTCCGCCGGCCTGGATACAGTCTTCTGCAACAATCAGCCGGCCGGTTTTTTGTACGGAGTGAAGAAGGACAGAAAAATCATAATCTGTCAAGCTGTTTAGCTTTACGACCTCCGCCGATATTTCCTTACAGGCCAGCTTATCTGCGGCGCTCAATGCTTCGTTGATCATAATGCCATAGGAAACAATGGTAATATCTGTTCCAGGTCGGAGAACGGAAATGCTGCGATCAAAGGTGTCTTCGCGCATTTCGCGTTCGCTGCCGCGGGGATAACGAATGGCAACCGGAGAATCAAAATCATACAAAGCCTGCCGCAAAGCGCTTTGCAGCTCGGCATGGTTGGAAGGGGCCAGGACGGATATGTTGGGGATACCGGTCAGAAAGGAAACGTCAAAGACGCCTTGGTGGGTCTGGCCGTCTTCTCCCACAAGGCCTGCGCGATCCACGGCCAGAACCAGATGCGGCTTTTGAAGGGCGACGTCGTGGATCAGCTGGTCATAGGCGCGCTGCAAAAATGTAGAATATATGGCGCACACAGGGAGCATGCCTCCGGCGGCAAGGCCGGAAGACATGGTAACGGCGTGTTCTTCCGCAATGCCGACATCAAAAAAACGCTCTGGAAACTTTGCTGCGAAACCGGAAAGTCCGGTCCCGGCTTCCATGGCAGCGGTTACGGCGCAAATTTTTGGATCGTCCAGGGCAAAGGCTGAAAGCGAGGCGCCAAAGACGTCAGAAAACCCGATGCTGCTTTGTTTGCGGGGCTGTCCGGAAACCACATCAAAAGCAGAAACGCCGTGAAAACGGTCCGGGCGGGCTTCAGAGCGAAAATATCCTTTGCCCTTGACGGTTTTCAGATGCACCACGACGGGGCGGCGCAGGTTTTTGGCCTCGTGCAGAAGGTCGCAGACAGCGGATATGTTGTTGCCGTCGGCAGGCCCAAGGTACCGAAAGCCCATGATCTCAAAGATGCTCTCTTTCAGAAGGGCGACTTTGATGCGGTTTTTCATGGCAGAAATCCAGCGAATCACTTTTTCACCGTTGGAAAAACGGCACAAAAAATGTTTGGCTTTCCACTTTAATTTAAAATATCCCGGCTTGCTGCGCATGGTGGACAAACGCTTGGCCAGGGCGCCGACATTTTTGCCAATGGACATTTCGTTGTCGTTAAAGACGATGATAAGCGGTTCGCGGGACTGTCCGGCGTCGTTCAGCGCTTCATATGCCATTCCGCCGGTCAGGGCTCCGTCACCGATAACACATACGGTGGCGCAGTCTTCTCTGTTCAGCCTGCTGGCACGTGCCATGCCCAGTGCTGCGGAGATGGAATTGGAAGCGTGCCCGGAGATAAAGCAGTCGTGCTCACTTTCTTCCGGGCGGAGAAAGCCGCTCAGGCCGTCAAGCTGCCGCAGGGAAAAAAAGTCCTTTTTGCGGCCGGTCAGGATTTTGTGTGTGTAGCACTGATGGCCCACATCAAAGAGAATGTGGTCATGGGGTGAAGAAAAAACACGGTGCAGGCCCACGCTGATTTCCACTGCACCCAAATTGGCCGACAAATGGCCGCCTGTTTTTGAAACGCTCTCTATTAAAAACTCCCGTATTTCCGAGCAAAGCTCGGGGAGAAGCGCCTGGCTGAGACGCTTGAGATCTTCCGGGCTGTTGATTTGATCCAATATGGGAGTGTTTGCCATAGAATCAACCTCCCCTGCCGATGATTTTTTTGAAAAAGTAAATGACGCGGCCGGCGGCGAACACGACAGAATCGCTGCGGCGGACAGCGACGGCCTTGCCGGCGGCTTTTCCGCCGATGGTGGCCGCTGCGATAATTCCGGTGACGGTCAGCGGAGCAAAAACCGGGTGCAGGTTGGTGGAGGACACAATTTCCCCGGTAATAAGGGCTCCGGTTGTACCGCTCATGATGCCGCAGATATCGCCGATGACATCGTTGCAAAAGCTGGATACTTTTTCGGCGTTTTTGATAAGCCAGATGCTTTCGCGGGCGCCGCGGACTTTCCGTGATGCCATGGAATTGAAGGTTTTCAGTTCGGCAGAAGTCGTGGCGACGCCAATGATATCGAACAAAACGCCGAGCATGACAAAAAAACACAGCACGCTCAGCGTAATATAAATATTGGCGTCATTCAAAGCGGCGGAAGATCCGTAAGAAAATACAACGGACAGCAAAAAACTGGCAAGCACCATGGTTAAAACAAAACGACCATGATGTCTGCGGCGGGGTTTCCCCGGATGTTTTCGGCTGTGGCCGGATTTATTTTGCGGTTCGGTGCTACAGATAGGATCTCCTCCCAGTTGTCATAAAAAAATGTGGCAGCAGGCAAAGTAAATCTTGCGGCTTAGGTTCGGTTGGATTTCCCCCACGTCTGCCGCTCGTCGCCGATACGGCGGTTTCCCATTAAAGCCGAGGCCGTGCCGTCGCCGGACACGGTACCGAATTGCCACTTAGTCCGCACTGCAATCCCTTGCCTGCCAACAAGTACAGCCTAGATGTTTTCCATAACAGGTCAGCCGTTTCTTAGTCTCTTTTGCAAACACGGTTTCAAAAAGCAATAGTGCCTTTAAAGCGGCCGCGATAAAGGCAGGTAGGTCTTTTATTCGCCGTGTTCACTCAAGGCAGGCTACATCTGCACGCAGCAGGGGTCTTCCCCACCACTTTGCAGGTTTAACCCTGCCCCGTAAAAACTCCGATCAACCGAAACGGTGTTTAGGGTTTCCACAGCAGCAGGTCTCCACAGAAACAGGGTCACATCCGCATGCCATTGCGGGGCGCCCTGAAACCTTAACCCCCAGCATCCACCCCAATCTGGGCGAGAGAAGCAAACACCAGGGACTTCATCGATATGCCCTTCGACGGATTTTTAGGCCCGTCCTGGGAAACGGAGACTCTGACTAGGATACTGCGCCACATTGTTTATTATAGCATAAGCTGTATAAATATCAAGCGGAGTATAATATTTGATAAAAAATTCATAAAAGCAAACCCAGCACCAGCCCTACAAGGGCGCCGGCCAGGACTTCAAACGGAGTGTGACCCACAAGCTCTTTAAGGTCTTTTTGAAAAATATCCGGAGGGGTTTCGCGCCAGTGATCCATAATATAGTTTAAAATCACGGCCTGGCGTCCTGTTTCAAGGCGTACGCCGGAGGCATCATACATTACGATGACGGCAAGCACAGCCATAATGGCAAACTGCGGAGACGTAGTGCCGCACACTTTGCCCACTGCAACGAGGGCGCCGATCACCGTGGAAGTGTGAGAAGAAGGAAGCCCGCCCGAAGAAAAAAACATACGCAGGCGTATGCGGTGTGTTTTGCAATAATGCGTCAGGATTTTAAGAGCCTGGGCCGAAAACCAGCACACCAGTGCGACGTCAATAATATAATTTCCCGTGAGAAAGCTGTTCATGCGCACCGCCTTTCAATGGGTGCGGCCGGCCAGCCAGCTCGCCAGTTCACAGAGAAAATCGTGGTCTTCAAACTGCTTTGCGGCGCAGAGTGCCTCTTTTGTCAGCTCGTCGATTTTCCGGCGGCAGCCTTCCAGCCCCAGTGCGGTGACATAGGTAATTTTTCCGTCGCGCGCATCGCTGCCGGTGGTTTTGCCCAGGACCTGTTCACTGCCCTCCACGTCGAGCACATCGTCCCTGATTTGAAACGCCAGACCGACGCTGCGGGCGTATGTCTCGGCCGCCTGGCACAAAATATCCGGCGCGCCGGCCAGAAGACAGCCGCCGACACACGCGGCTGAAAGCAGAGCGCCGGTTTTGAGCGCTACCATTTCGGCAAGATATTTGCTTTCGAGCGCCCCTTCTTCCATCTGCAAATCCATGGTTTGCCCGCCTATCATGCCGTAAATCCCCGCGCAGCGGGAAATATATGCAAGAGCTCTGGCTGCATCGTGCGGAGATTTTGTATCGCACAGGGCCTGTCCCATAACCTCGTAAGCGCGGTTTAACAGGGCATCACCGGCCAACAGCGCGGTCCATTCCCCAAAGGCTTTGTGGCAGGTCAGGCGCCCGCGCCGCAAATCGTCATCATCCATACAGGGCAAATCGTCGTGAATCAGCGAATAGGTGTGGATCATTTCAAGCGCGCAGGCAAACGGGAGCGCCTGTTCGGCGCTGCCGCCGCACAGACGGCAAAATTCCATCAAAAGCGCAGGGCGCAGGCGTTTTCCGCCCCCCAAAAGGCTGTATCGCGCGGCCTCTGCAGTGCGCTGCTGAGGGAGGGTTTCCAGGGGAAAGTAGCCGTTCAGCGCACGTTCAGTCAGTTGCGCGTATTCAGAAAGCTTTTCTGTTGCGGTCATGCGTTATCGCCTTCCTCTTCGCCAAAGGGAACAGCCTGCGGGCCGTCGGGGCTTTGGACCAGCAGACGAAGCTTTTGCTCGGCCGTGTCGAGTGTCTGACCGCATTTGCGGATGAGCTGCGTGCCCTCCTCAAACAATGCGAGGCTTTTATCCAGCGGAGCATCCCCCTGCTCCAGCGTTTTTACGATTTCTTCCAGACGTTTCATCGCGGTTTCAAAAACAAACTTTTTTTCAGCCATACGTTTATTTTTCCTCCTTTTCCACCGCCTGCACAACGCATTCAGCCTTGCCGTCGGCAAAGCGAACCGAAAGGCGATCACCGCGGGCGATGTCGCCGGCGCTTTTTACCACTCCCGAGGGACCCTGTACCATGGAATATCCGCGTGCCAGAACCTTCAGAGGGCTGAGTGCATCCAGCGACGCACTCAATGCGGCATATTGCTTCCGCTTTTCAGCCAAAAGCCTGGAAAGAGCACTGTTGATCCTCTGTTCCAGTATCGACAGCAAAAGGTTCCGTTCATTCAGATATTCATAAGGACTGGATAAAATTCGTTTGGAAGCAATGGCATCGAGTTTGGCACGGCGTTCAGAAATCTGCTGCATGGCAATGCGCGTAATGCGGTTTTGTACATTGCGCAGCCCGACGCGCAGTTCGGCAGCATCACAGACGGCGAGCTCTGCGGCGTTGGAAGGAGTGGCGGCACGCACATCGGCGACGAAATCTGAGATTGTAACGTCCGGTTCATGGCCAACGGCGGAAATCACCGGGGTCTTGCAGGCAAAAATAGCCCGGGCAACCACTTCTTCGTTAAACGCCCACAAGTCTTCAATGGACCCGCCGCCGCGGCCGGTAATGATAACGTCTGCCAGGCGGTGTGAATCCACATAGCCGAGCATGGCGGCGATTTCCTGTGCGGCTCCTTCACCCTGTACCCGCACGGGACACACCAGGACTTCGCAGGCCGGGAAACGCCGGTTGAGAATCCGGATCATATCGCGTACAGCGGCGCCGGTCGGAGAAGTCACGAGAGCCACGCGGCGCGGGTAACGGGGAAGCGGTTTTTTCAGTTCTTTGGCGAACAGCCCTTCTTTCAACAGCTGATTTTTCAGCTGTTCAAAAGCGACGTACAAGGCGCCCACCCCGTCGGGCTGCATTTGGCTGACGTAGATTTGGTACTGTCCGCTTTTGGGGAAAGAGCTGACGCGGCCGTACAGAATGACTTTCATTCCGCCTTCCGGGCGAAAGCGCAGCCGGGATGCATCGCTGCGAAACATCACGGCGTTGATGACGGCGCCGTCGTCCTTGAGGGTAAAGTAGTGATGGCCGGAGGAATGAACTTTATAGTTGGAAAGTTCACCGCATACACAAAGCTGGCTGAGTACGCCGTCGCTGTCCAGCAGCGATTTGATGTAGGCGGAAAGTTCCGTGACGGACAGGGGTTTTGTGCTCATAACATACCTCCCTGCAATGCGGCCAGCAGCGCCGGGCCGACGGCATTATCCCCTCCCAGCTCCAGGCTGGCAAAGCGGATGTCCGGAGATTCCGGGAGAAGCCGGCGGACGAAAACCGAGGCGGAGACGCCGCCGGAAAGCAAAACGGGCAGACCGTACTGCTTCCGGGCGGCCTGGGTAATGCGCAGAACGGTCTGCGCAACCGTGTTCAGTGTAAAGCGGGCCGTATCAGGCGGCGCCTGGCCCTGGGAAATGGCAGCGTGAAACTGGTTCTCCACGCCGGAAAGAGAAAAATACAGTCCGTCAGCACGGACGCGGGAATATGCCGTGTTGTCTGAGGTTTCCGCCAGCTTTTCAAGGTGCGGGCCTGCGGGAAAAGGCAGTCCCAGTGCAACGCCGGTCCGATCAATCAGCTGTCCGGCGGAAATGTCTTTTGTGCCGCCGATAATGCGCACATTAAAACGGCCGTGGCCTGCGGGTTCCGACAAAAGCAGCTCGGTGGTGCCGCCGGAAAGATGCCACGACAAGAACGGAGCTTCGGCCCAGTGCAGGCAGCCTGCAGAAAACAGCGCAGAAGCAATATGGCCTTCCTGATGAGAAAAAAAGCAAATGGGTACGCCCAAAGCGGCAGCGGTACTGCGCGCAGCGGACAGCCCGGCCAGAAAACAGGGCATATATGAGCCTTCCTGGCGGCGCGGCCTATCAGAAACGCCGACGGCGCCGATATTTCCGCAGTCTCCGCTGCACAGGCGTTCCATCAGCTCGGGAAGCTTTCGCACATGCTGAAAAAGCGCGTCGCTCTGCCGCAGCCCGAGCGTCCCCTGCGGAACGGGCAGAAGTTCGCCGATATTTCGATACTGTCCGCTTTCGGGATCAAACAGCGCGCAGGAGGTTCGGTAATTGCTGGTATCAATCCCGAGCGCCCAGCGGCTCACTGCTGCACTTCCTTTTGAATAAAAGCACCCAGTACGCCGTTGATAAAGGAAGCGGCTTCCTCCGAATCATATTTTTTTGCAAGCTCAAGCGCCTCGTTGACCGAAGCGGCCACGGGGATCCCCATATACAGGGTTTCATACATGCAAAGCCGCAAAAGCGAGCGCGTAATGCGCGAAAGCCGGCCCACGTTCCAGCCCACAGCATACTTTTCAATATAGGAATCGAGCTCCGGCAGGTGAGAAATGACACCCTTGACCGCGTCGGTGACATAATCAATTTGCGCGGCGGCCGGAAGCTCACTGTACAAATCACATTCAGGGGCCAGCGAGGAAAAGGATTCTCCGGTCAGACGGGTATCCAGCAGCTCATCTGCTCCCGTATTCAGAAATTCATGAGAAAAAATCAGATGCAGCACAATTTCGCGCGCCGAACGTCTGCTCATGTGGGTTCCTCCAATAAAAACTAGATTCCTACACATTATACACAAAATCGCGGCAAAAGAAAAGCCTGCTTTCCCGCAAAAAAAGAAACGGCCTGCGCCGTTTCTTTTTTGTTATTTTTGGAAGGCAACGCCGGCCACATAAACATTGGACGCCGATACGGGCATTCCGACCATGGATTCCACGGCGTTTTTGACGTTAAGCTGGACATTTTGCGCAACCTCGGTGACAACGGCACCGGCCTTAATCAAAAGGTGCACATCAACGGTGCAGGCATTGCCTTCAATGGCAATGCGCACGCCGCGCGGCGCTCCCTTTTTGACGAAGAACTCGGCCAACTCCGATGTGGGGGTGACGGCGCTCAGGGAATGGACGCCTTCGGTTTCCAGAGCGGCCGTCGCGGCAATGGCTGCGACGACGTCATCGGAGATGCGGATACTTCCCTGCCCGTCTTCTATAAAATAATACTCTTTGTTGTTTTCGCCCATGGCACTCACTCCTTGTGTTGCAATGCTATTATTGTACTCCATGGACGCGGGGTGCGCAAGATCTATTTTGTCATTCTGTTTCAACAATGGTGATCTGATTGGCTTTGACACCTGTTTCGCCGATGACGATATCCTTAATCCGGGCAATATCTGTTTCCTGCATACCCCCTTCGGGTTTTTGGACAATGACGTTGACGCCGTTGTCGTTGATAAACACAACGCATTCGCTGTAGCCCTTGGCGATGACCATGTTTTCAATGCGCGATTCCTTCATCGCGGACTGCGCCATGGCCTGAATGCTGTCGGTGGCAGCCTGTTTTGCGTCTGCGTCGGCACTTTCGTTTTCTACCGTGACGTTGAGGATGCCGACAGCTTCATCCCGCGCTTTTTGACGGGAAAGACGGGCCTGCGAAAAATAATCGCCGCCGGCGCCGGAAGTCTGCTCGGCATCAGCCTGCGCATCGGACTCACCGTCTTCGTCGGCGGGCCCGTCTACCAGCTGCGCCTGGCCTAAAATACGGCCGTCGTCCGTGCCGCTGGCTGCACTGAAATCCTCGTCATCGCCGCGGTTGTAGCTCCAGTTGAGGTATACCGCAGTGCAAAGCATCAGAGCAATGACCGAGTATATCGCCCCTTTTTTCTTCATAACCGTTTTGCCTCCTATTATTTCATTTTTAAAATGGATATACAGTCGGATGAGATGCCGGTGACTGCACGTACCGCTTCGGTCAGGGCAAGGCGCACGGAAGCGCTGTCCGCACCGTCACAGACAACCACGGCGCCCTGGTACAGAGGCGCTTCCGTACGGACGGCGATGGGTGTGCGCTCGCTTCCCTCAGAAAATACCATGGTCTGTTCCCTGTCCGAAGAAAGCTCTGTGCTGCTGTCGCTTACCGAGCTTTTTTCGCTGGAAGCTGTATCATATGCATACACGGAACGGCTGCTGCTTTTCAGAGTGATCATGACGCGCACCCGCCCGACGCCTTCAATGTGCGAAAGGGTTTCCTCAAGCGAGTCTTCCAAAGCCGGAGTCTGTATCACTTCGGCCTGTGCATCAGACGTTTCGGGCAGCGCCTGCTCCCCTGCCCGGCCGGACGGCCATGCGGCAAGAATAAGTCCGGCCAGACAGACGAGCAGGACGTACTTATACTTATTGAAGTTCAGACGGATATATTCCGGCAGCTGCGGCTTTGGAACCTTCATGATTTCTCCTCCGTTTCTTCAAAAACCTGGCTCTCATCGATACCGCACAGCGCCGCGCAGGAAGCGGCGGCCTGATTTCGGCAGTGGGTTTCGGTCTCCGGCCCGAAGGCAAGACGTACGCTCAGCACGGAATAAGCCCCGTCGTCGCTTAGGGAGGAAAGCACTTCGGCACGGCAAGGGGCGCCCAGCGCCTGCGATTGCGCTTCGATGAGTGCGGCAAGGTTTTCATCGGCCTTGCGCTGCTGCTCGCCTTTGGATTCTTCCAGGGCCTGTTCGACGGTGTCCTCCAGCGCTTCCCTGTTCCCAAGGACGGAAAAGTCAGGCAGTCCGGCGCCCGCATAGGGAGACAGGGTGATGACGATCATCACGGCGGCGCAGCAAAGCCGTGCGATTTCGCGCTGCGCCCCTTCCCCGGCAAGCGTCATGATAAGGCAGCATAAAACGCCGCCGGCAAAAAAACGTGTCAGCAAAGATGAAATCCATGTGCTCATACCGGAATCACCACCGTACTTACAACCAGAGCGATAAACTGGACGGCGCAGCAGGTGCCGAGCAGCCCGAGGGCAATACCGCAGCCGTCGGCAATGCCGTCTACCATTTTGGCAGTTCCGCCCGGAGCCAGGGAGGCTGCGACAAGGCTCAGTACTTTAAACACAAGATAATGCGTCAGGGCAGAAACAAATGGGGCCAGGCAGATTGCGCAGGCGCCGAGAAAGCCGTAGATGCCGATGGCGCCGCGCAGGACGCCTGCGCCGGTTAAAATGGCGTCGGATGCATCGGCGACAACGGAGCCGAGCACCGGGACGGCACCGGAGATGGCCGCCCGGGCTGTTTTTACGGCAGCGGTATCGGCGCCTCCCGAAACAATGCCGGATAAGGTGACATATCCGATGAAGATCATCAGAAAGATTTTGTAAAATGATACGGAGATCCATTTCACAAAGGCAGCTGTGCGAAGAAGCACCTCCTGGCGGGATATCAGTCCGGCTGCGGTGCAGACGATGTACAAAAAAATAGCGGGAAGAAAGACATGCAGCGCAAGCTCGACCAGAACGGCGCAAAAAGTGATGGCGGCGGCGGAAGAAGCCACGGCAGACACCGGTTTGCCGGCAACCGCGGTGGTTGCGGCAAAGGCAGGGATCAGCGCTTTGGAAAACAGGCTGAAGCCTTCGATGGCCTTTTTGCAGGCTTCAAACAGCGAGCCCATGGGAGAAAAACACAGGGCGGCCAGCGCACAGATGCCTGCAAGCTCGACGGTGCTTTCTGAAAGATTCAGCCCGCATGACCGGGCGAATGCGGCGGCAAGACCTATCAGGGCGCACACGGCAACCATGGAAAATGCGCTTGCGCAGGCCGAAGCAAGGCGTTCGCGAAAAGCGCTTACGGCGCTGTCAAACAGGCCGCGGAGCCCGCTGTCAAGATCTGCATTTTCCGGGGTCATGGAGCCAAGGCTGTCCTGAGCCTCCCGGGGAAGAGCGTTTGCGATATCGTTGCAGTCCTGCGCGGCGGCCGCATGCGAAGGAATCGGAATGATGAGCAAAAGAAGCAGCAGTACGGCGGCGGCTTTCATGGGATTCCCCCTTTTAAACCGAGCGCACAAGGCGCAGAGCCTGCTCGATTAAAGGCACGGCACATACAATGGCGGCGGCAGAGCCGCCCGTTTCCACCAGAGCCGCCAGTGCGCGTTCTCCGGCATCCCTGCACAGTTCACTGCATAAACGCACAGCCAGGCAAATGCCGGTCACCCGAAGCACCGGGGACAGGATGTCATCACTGAGCCCGGCGGAGTCTGCCAGCGTCTGTATACAGTACACAGCGCGTGCCGCCGCAGGGATAAAAGCAGCGGAAAGAACGCTGATGCCGCAGAGCGTGAGCGCGATACCCATAGGCGGTGATTTGTCTTTCAGCATGGAAAGGCAAATCAGCAGAAGAATGGCTGCGGCGCAAAGGCGAATGACGTCATCCATGGCTTTAAAACCCAAATGTCGATTTGATCATCGAGAACATGGCGCTGATTTCTTCAATTACTATCATCATGACGACAATCAGGCCGGCAAGGGTTGTCATCATGGCCTGTTCTTCTCTTCCCGAGCGAACCAGCAGCTGGTTCAGCACGGCCACCAGAATGCCGATGGCGGCGACTTTAAAAATTAAATCCACCTGCATGATGAGAGCCCTTTATACGGCAGCAAGCGCTATCATGATGCCGGCTGTGACGCCGACAGCCCGGTACAGCTTCCCCTTTTGGCCGGCTTCATCCTGAGCCTGCCGCAGCGCAAGCTCCAAACGGGAAAGTATTCCGGAAAGCCTGTCAGCCTGCGTGGCAGCATCGTAACGGCCCGCAATATGGGATACCGAGCAGATCCATTCAATTTCGTCCCGTTTGAGTGAAAAGTGGCGCAGCTCAGAGGACGCGCGATCGCAGGCTAGGGAAAAGCTGCAGCCTTTTTCGGTCATCATATGCAAAACCGTGCGGTAAAAACTGGCGGCAGCCCCCGGGCATTCCCGGATAATCAGGGGAAGGATGTCAGGCAGAGGTGAACGGCGAAACACAATTTCGGCCTGCAAAAGCTGGGTCGCGCCCAAAAAGCTCTTCAGCGCGGCCACGCGGGTTTTAAGCTGGCTGTTCATGGAAAAACCGACCACAGAGCATGAGCCCGCGATAAGAATCATTCCCAACAGTTTGATCATCCTTCATTTCTCCTTCCGTCAGCAAACGATAGCTTCTTTGTCCGTTGTCCAGCGTAATTTCAATGATGTGCCGAAAAATGCCCTGCTTCAGCAGTGTTCGGTACGCCGGGCGCAGAGCCAGTTCGGCGGCATTCCGGGCATGCAGCGTGGTCAAAAACCGGCAGCCCGTGTAAGAAGCGGCAATGAGTGCGCGGGCATCGTCTTCCCCGGTGATTTCGTCCAGGGCAATGACCTGCGGGGACATCGAGCGAAGAAGCATGGTCAGCACTTCCCTTTTCTGTCCGCCGGACATTACATCGCACAGACCGATGTCAAATTGCGGCTCACCGTCACGGCAGGCGGCAATTTCCATCCGCTCATCGGCGATGCACACGGTGAGGCTTTGTGAAAGCCCGCGGGCCATATCGCGCAGCAGCGTGGTTTTCCCGCCCCCCGGGGGCGCAACAATCAACGTACTTTCAAAACCCTGGCGGCAGCAGCGGGCACGCAAGTCTTCCGAAATGCCGATAAACTGCCGGGCAATCCGCAGGTTGCAGGAAGAAAAAGAGTGAAGGTTGAACACAGCTCCCTGTTGGGCAGAAGCTTCCCCGCACAGCCCGAGCCGGTGCCCTGAAACCGAAGTGAGAAACCCCTGCCGGATTTGTTCCAGATATGTATGCACAGAGGATCTGGTTGCACGCTGCAGAAGCTCGTCAAGCTCGTCCTTTGTGACGCAGTCCGCCAGCCGGAAATGCAGCCCTGCCCCGGCGGCATAAAAAGGCCGCCCCACACGCAGGCGAAACTCTTCGACGAGTCCGCGCTGTTCCGGGGCGATGGAAAAGGCTGCCCGCCAAAGCCGCTCAGGCAGCAGGCCGGCCGCCGTCATAAATTGTTTGTTGGCTTCATTGCAGTTCATACAATCTCCTCCGTTTTGCACTGCCTGACGGTTTGTCCCGTTGCTGTTACAGTATATTGCCGGAGCGGGTGTATTATGACAGCAAAAAAGCCGCCCCGAAGGGCGGCCTGAAGTGCAGGGTCAGGACAGCATGGCTTTGAGATCGTCTTCCGACAGAACGGGGATGCCCAGTTCCTGGGCTTTTTTGAGTTTGGAGCCTGCCTGCTCACCGGCAAGGACATAGCTGGTTTTTTTGGAAACGGAACCGGAAACTTTCCCGCCGGCCTGTTCGATAAGGCGGCTGGCTTCCTCACGGGTCCAATGCGGCAGCGTTCCTGTGAGGACAAAGGTTTTGCCGGAAAGGGGCCCGCCTTCGGCTTGGACCGGCTCGGTAAAATTGACGCCGGCTTCACGAAGCCTCGCCAAAAGATGCTCCGTCTGCGGAGATGAAAACCAGGAAACAAGGCTGTGTGCAGTTTTTTCCCCGACATCCCGGATGGCGGTCAGTTCTTCTTCCGGCGCCTGCCGAATGAGGTCCAGCGAGGGAAAGGCTGCGGCGATCACCCGGGCGGCTTTTTGCCCCACATGCCGGATGCCAAAGGCGAACAACAGACGCGACAGCGGCTGGGTTTTGCTGTTTTCAATGGCTGCCAGCAGGTTGCGGGCAGATTTCTCCCCCATTTTTTCCAAAGGGGCGATGGCTTCTTCACGGAGAAAATACAGATCCCCCGGGGTTGTGATGAGCTTTGCGTCCAGCAGGGCTTCGGCGACAGCCGGGCCGAGGCCCTCGATATCCATGGCATCGCGGGAGGCAAAGTGCGTGATGCGCCGCGCCAGCTGTGCGGGGCACTCTGCGCCGGTGCAGCGAACGGCGGCTTCGCCGGGCTCCTGGGATACCGGAGCGCCGCACACCGGGCACGTTTTGGGCATTTCGAAAGGCTGCGCGTTGTCCGGGCGCTTATCTGCGATGACGGACACCACTTCCGGAATAATGTCCCCGGCCTTGCGAACCACAATGGTGTCCCCGATGCGGATGTCTTTCTGCGCAATAAAATCGCGGTTGTGCAGCGAGGCGCGGCTGACCGTGGTGCCGGCAAGACGTACGGGTTCAAAAACCGCGTTGGGGGTCAAAACGCCGGTGCGCCCAACCTGGATGGCAATGTCCAGAAGTTTTGCCTGCTTTTCCTCCGGGGGAAACTTGTACGCAATCGCCCAGCGGGGCGCCTTGGCCGTACTGCCGAGAGCATCGCGGAGCGGAAGGCTGTCTGCTTTGACAACCATTCCGTCGATGCCAAACGGCAAAGAACCCCGCTGTTCGCCCATGCGGCGGATAAAATCGGTAATTTCTTCAAAGCTGCCGGTGCAGCAGATGGGTTCTATAATGGAAAAACCCAGCTTTTTCAAATATTGAAGGCTTTCATAATGCGAAGAAAAGCCCAGTTGCCGCGCGTTTTGCACGTTAAAGCAAAAACAGGAGAGCCCGCGGGAGGCGCAAATCCGGCTGTCCAGCTGCCGCAGCGAACCTGCGGCGGCATTGCGGGGGTTGGCGAACGGCGGCTGCCCGGCATCTTCCTGCTCACGGTTTACGCGTTCAAAGGACTGGGTTGACATATACACCTCACCGCGCACGACCAGTGTCCGCGGTTCTGCCACAGACAGCGGGATGTCATACACGGTGCGGAGATTTTCCGTTACGTCTTCTCCGGTCGTCCCGTCTCCCCGTGTCGCCCCACGGATCAGCCGGCCGTTCTCGTACGTCAGCGCAACGGAAAGTCCGTCAATTTTCAGTTCGCAGGTGTAAAGCGCCTGGGGATTCCGGGCCTTGATGCGCTCATCAAACTCCGCAACCTCTTCCAGGGAGAAGACGTCCTGCAGGCTTTCCATGGGAAAAGCGTGCGTTACCGGCGTAAACTCCGTCAAAGGCTCGCCGCCAATCCGCTGCGTCGGTGAATCGGGCTGTGCCCACTGGGGGTATTTCTCTTCCAGTGTGCGCAGCTCTTTCTGCATCATGTCGTATTCATAATCGCTGATTTCGGGAGAGTCTTCCACATAGTATTTGCGCGCGTGGTATTTGAGCGTTTCGGTCAGCTGCAAAAGGCGTTCTTTATCCGTCATAATGGCATTCTCCTGCTTTACGGGTAATCTTCCTTATAGTTGTTGAACTTCTCCAGGGTGTTGTCAGAAGGATCGTCGATATAAGTGTATCCATCCGGAACGCTTCCTATCAAAATGGTTTCGGCGATGTTGACTTTTGTATCCACCTGGCAGCCGGCGCGCGCGCCGGGGGCAATGACGCTCATCTGGATGGAAACGTCAATGATGATTTGGTGCCGGGTCTGGTTGATGCCGGCGTTGGTAAAGGCGCTGATAAAATTGGCGGACACGCTTCCGACGGGCACGATATGCACAGGGATTTTCGGACCGCGGCCCGAAAACAAATCCCCGCCTATCAGGTTGCCGGAGGGGATGGAAATTTCAGAAGTATCAAGCCGGCTGATTTCATCGGCAATATGGCTTGTAATGGCCGCTTTCAGCTGGTTGATGCGGACAATATCGGTTTTAAGGGCGGCAATGTCGCCGTTCTGGTTTTTTTCAAAGCTGACGAGGTTGTCATACACGGTGCCCGTTTGGGACAGCTCTTCGTCGATTACATCATTGATAATGCGTGTCGCAAGATAGGTAACACGGGAAACGGCGTATTGCTGAACAACGGGCCTGAGACGGTTTTGAAGGATGATAAAGGCAAGGACAACAGCAGCGCACAGCAAAAAAAGGACGGGCGCCTTTCGGGCGTGCCGGGACCGGTGACGGGCGGCGGCATAAGAGCGTCGATATGTACGCACGGGCGGCAGCCTCCTTTCTGCAACATTTTATTCGCAAAGCGAAAAATATGTGCAGAAAAAAGCTGCCGCAAGGAAAAAAGCGCGCCGTGCACAGGAATACACGGCGCGCTGAAGCAAGGCATGCGCTTACGCCTCGGCGGAATCCTCCGGATCTTCCTCGGCAGAAGGCTGGGCGGCGGGCTCCAGCAGAGCACGGATGCTCAGAGAGATTTTCTTCTTTTCGCTGTCGATATCAATGATCTTGGCGTCAACCGTTTCGCCGATGGTCAGAACTTCTTCGGGACGGCCGATGCGGCGGTTGGCAATCTGCGAAATGTGAATCAGGCCGTCAACCCCGGGCATCACTTCGGCAAAAGCGCCGAAAGGCATGAACTTCACGATTTTCACGTTGGCGGTATCGCCCACTTTGTAGGCGGCTTCAAACTTGGTCCAGGGGTTGTCGCTGGGCAGACGGTAGCCAAGCGAGATCTTTTTCTTTTCGGTGTCCAGTGCGATGACATACACTTCGACCTGCTGGCCAATTTGCAGAACGTCGGAAGGATGCTTGACGCGGTTCCAGGACAGCTCGGAAATGTGGACCATGCCGTCGACACCGCCGATATCGACAAAGGCGCCGTAGCTCGTGAAGGACTTGACAGTGCCGGTGTACTTGCTGCCGACTTCGATGGTCTCCCAAATCTTGTTGGCGGCTTCACGGCGCTGTTCGGCCAGCAGAGCCTTAATGGAGCCTACCACGCGGCGGCGCTGGCGGTTGACTTCGGTAATACGGATCTTCTGCGTGGTTTTGAGCAGGGGATCAAAGCTGGCTTCGCGGGGCAGCCCGGTCTGGCTGGCCGGGATAAACACGCGGATGCCCAGAACATTGGCGACAACGCCGCCCTTGTTCTGATCGACAATTGTACCGGTCATCGGCTCCTTGGTCTCAACAGCCTGCTCCAGCTTTTCCCAGTTGTGCACGGCGTCCAGACGTTTTTTGGACAGCATGACAAGACCTTCCACATCATTGACGCGCATAACATAGGCTTCGATTTCGTCACCGACGTGGATGTTTTCAGCGATGTTGAAAGCCGGGTCATCGCTCAGCTCAGTCGTGGGGATATAGCCGGCCTGCTTCACGCCCAGATCAACATGGATATCGGTGTTATTGATCTGGGTGATGATACCCTTAACCTTTTCTCCTGTATGTAAAGTTTTGAGAGATTGCTCCAGAAGTTCCTCGAA
>CANUCM010000059.1 GCA_947856675.1 uncultured Clostridia bacterium
AAGTCCATCAACGGCGGTTTCGGCCTTGTGCTTGACGGCTCGCACCGCACTGACGAAGTCATTCGCTCTGCCATGATGTGGGACGTGATGGGCGGTGTGGCCCGCCGCGCGTGGGCACGCAACGAGGCGTCCATTGAAACCAGCATCGAGTACAACAAAAAGAGCGGCAAAGCGGCGCACATTACCATTCCGTACCTCGCGTCGGATGAGCTTATCGACCGCCTGGTCAAATAAGGACCGAAGAACAAAGGAGTAGAAATCAACATGGCTAAAATTGTAGAATGTGTTCCCAATATCAGCGAAGCCCGCAATCCCGAAGTCGTGGAGGCGGTGGTCGATGAAGTGCGCCGCACCCCGGGTGTTACGCTGCTTGACTACAGCTCGGACATGAACCACAACCGCACGGTCATCACCTTTTTCGGCTCGCCCGAAGGCGCGGCCGAAGCGGCGGTGCGTCTGGCGAAAAAAGCGGCGGAGCTGATTGACCTGCGCAAGCACGAGGGCGAGCACCCCCGCATGGGCGCCGTTGACGTCATTCCCTTTATTCCCATCAAGGAGATGACCACGGAAGAAACCGTCGAGCTGTCGCGCATGGTGGGTGAGCGCGTGTGGAAGGAAGCGGGCATCCCCGTGTTCCTGTATGAGGAATCGGCCACGGCGCCGCACCGGCAGAACCTGGCCGCGATACGCAAGGGGCAGTTTGAGGGAATGGCCGAAAAGGTGCAGCAGCCCGAGTGGGAGCCTGACTTCGGCGGGCGCACCATACATCCTTCGGCGGGCGTGGTGGCCGTGGGCTGCCGCCCGTTCCTCGTGGCGTTCAACATCAACCTTTCGACTTCCGATGTGTCCATCGCATCCAAGATAGCCAAAATCCTGCGCCGTTCCAGCGGCGGCTTTGACTGCGTCAAGGCCATGGGCGTGCTGCTCGAGGACCGCAATGTCGCGCAGGTTTCCATCAATATGACAAACTTCCACAAAACGCCGCTGTACCGTGTTGTGGAGCTGACCCGTGCCGAAGCGGCGCGCTGGGGCGTGCATGTCATCGGCACCGAAATCGTGGGCCTGACGCCCATGCAGGCGCTGGCTGACTCGGCGGAATATTACCTGCAAATCGAAAACTTCGATTTCAACCGCCAGGTCCTCGAAAACCATATGCTGTAAGGGCGTGCGTATGGGCGAAACACTGCTGATTCAAAATATCGGCCTTTTGCAGACGCCGGTCGGAAGCGACCGGCACTGCGGCGCGCGGCAGGCGGAAAACCGCAGGCTGAAAAATGCGTCGGTGCTGTGCCGCGACGGCCGCATTGCGGCCATTGCGGAAGACGGGCAGCTGCCGCAGGGAGCCGAAGGCGCGCAGGTGTATGATGCGGGCGGGCGTCTGGTGACGCCCGGCCTCATTGACGCGCACACCCACTTGGTGTTCGGCGGCTGGCGGCAGGGTGAGATCCCGCTCAAGCTGCGGGGCGCGGGTTATCTTGACATTCTGCGCGCCGGCGGCGGGATTCTGGACACGGTGCGGCATACGCGTGCAGCTTCGGAAGAGCAGCTGTTTGAAAAAAGCCGCGCTTTTCTGGATGAAATGCTGTCGCTGGGCGTCACCGGCTGCGAAATAAAAAGCGGTTACGGCCTCGATCTTGACACCGAGCTCAAGCAGCTGCGTGTGATACAGCGCCTGCGCCGGGAGCATCCGATGGATGTGTCCGCCACTTTTTTAGGGGCGCATGCCGTCCCTGACGAGTACAAGGGCCAGGCCGACAGGTATGTCGATTTCGTCTGCGGCGAAGTGATTCCGCGGGTTGCGGAGCAAAAGCTCGCCGATTTTTGTGATGTATTCTGCGAAGACGGCGTGTTTGACGTGCAGCAAAGCCGCCGCATTCTTGAAACCGGAAAACAATATGGGCTTTTGCCCAAAATCCACGCCGATGAAATCGAAGAACTCGGCGGAACAGAGCTGGCGGGTGAGCTGGGTGCCATTTCGGCCGAACATCTCATCGCCGCCGGCGAGCGCGGCATGCAGGCGCTCAAACAGGGCGGAGTCATCGCCTGCCTGCTGCCGCAGACCTCTTTTTACCTGGGCAAGACCTTTGCGCCTGCCCGCCGTATGATAGAACTCGGTATCCCCGTCGCGCTGGCGTCCGATTTTAACCCCGGATCCTGCCCGTCGTGTAATTTACAGCTTTCCGTCAACCTCGGCATGCTGCGTTACAAAATGCTGCCTGAAGAGGTTCTGACGGCGGTGACCGTCAACGCGGCCTGTGCCTGCGGCACAGAGCGTGAGTGCGGCACGCTGGAAGTCGGAAAGAAGGCCGATCTGGTGATTTGGGACGCTCCCGACTGGGAGATGGTGTGCTACCGTTTCGGCAGCAATCAGGCAAAAACCGTGGTAAAGCACGGAAAGGTTTTGGAAAGGTAGGGTAAAAACATGCTCACAGACATTCAAATCGCACAGCAGGCAAAACTGCTCCCCATCGCCGACATCGCTGCAAAGCTGGGCTTTTCGGCTGAAGATATCATCCCGTACGGGCATGACAAAGCGAAGATCAGCCGCAAGGCGCAGCAGAGCGTGCAGGGCAACGCCGACGCCAAGCTCATTTTGGTAACGGCTATCAGCCCCACGCCGGCGGGTGAAGGCAAGACGACGACGTCCATCGGTCTCGGCGATGCGCTGAGCCACCTGGGCAAAAAGACCGTCATCTGCCTGCGCGAGCCTTCGCTGGGCCCGGTGTTCGGCGTCAAGGGCGGCGCGGCCGGCGGCGGATATTCGCAGGTCGTGCCCATGGAGGACATCAATCTGCATTTTACGGGCGATTTCCACGCCATCGGCGCGGCCAACAACCTGCTGGCCGCCATGCTGGACAACCACATTTATCAGGGCAACGCTCTGCGCATCGATCCCAAGCGGGTCGTGTGGCACCGCTGCGTCGACCTCAACGACCGCCAGCTGCGGCGTGTTGTCGTGGGCGGCGGCGCGCGCACGGACGGCATCATGCGTGAGGACGTGTTCGACATCACCGTGGCCAGCGAAGTCATGGCGGCATTCTGTCTGTCGAGCGGCTTAAAGGATCTCAAGGAGCGCCTTGCGCGCATCATCGTTGCCTACAACTATGACAACGAGCCGGTTACGGCCGGCGACCTCAAGGCAGAGGGCGCGATGGCGGCACTTTTGAAGGACGCCATCAACCCCAACCTGGTGCAGACGCTGGAGCACACCCCCGTGCTTATTCACGGCGGACCGTTTGCCAACATCGCGCACGGCTGCAACAGCGTCATTGCCACCCGCCTCGGCATGAAGACGGCAGATTACGTTGTGACCGAGGCCGGCTTTGCCGCCGATCTGGGCGCTGAGAAGTTTGTGGACATCAAGTGCCGCATGGCGGGACTCAACCCCTCGGCCGTTGTCCTGGTGGCGACCATCCGTGCGCTCAAGTACCACGGCGGTGTCAACAAAAAGGAGCTGGGACCGGAAAACGTCGCGGCGATGGAGGAAGGCTGCGCCAACCTGCTGCGTCATATCGACAACATCCGCACCCACTTTGGCAAGCCCGTCGTGGTGGCCATCAACCGCTTCCCGACCGATACCGACGCCGAAATCGCCCGCCTGCGTGAGCTGATGGAGCAGCACAATGTGCCCATCGCGCTGTCGACGGTCTTTGCAGATGGCGGCAAGGGCGGCGTGGAGCTGGCCGAAAAAGTGCTTGAGCTGTGCAGCCAGGAAAACAAGCCGCTGAAGTTTGTCTATGATCTCGACATGTCCATCCGCGACAAGATCACGGCCATTGCCACCAAGATCTACCGCGCGGACGGTGTGGCGTTTACCAGCACGGCCCTCAAGGACATCGATCGCGCCGAAAAGCTGGGCTTTGGCAAGGCGCCGGTGTGCATGGCCAAAACGCAGTACAGCTTCAGCGATCAGCAGAACCTCATCAACGCGCCCACCGGTTTTGAAATTACGGTGCGCAACGTGCGCGTTTCGGCCGGCGCCGGCTTCCTTGT
>CANUCM010000060.1 GCA_947856675.1 uncultured Clostridia bacterium
CGCCTGCAGGAGCACGTCGAGCTCATCAACCGCGACCTGCCCACCTACAAACAGATTCAGAACATCAACCTGCGCGAAACCGAGTTTGACAAAACGGCTTCCCGCAAAGTCAAACGCGACGCCGTGTAAGCACAAAAGGAGGCGGATTTCATGCTCGAGTTCATTCAGGACGTCATTTTCAGCATCACGGGCAAAAACAACATCACGTACGAAACGGATTTCATCAAAGACCTGCAGCTCAATTCGCTCGACATCATGAACATCATCTGCGCCTTTGAAGACCGGCTTGACACGTCCATCCCCACCCGCGACGTCTGGCAGCTGCACCAGGTCAAGGACGTCATCGCCTATATGCAGAAGCACGGCATTCAGGTTCCCTGAGCATGCCCCGGATTTTTGTCTTTACCCTGCGGCCCGAACGGGCTCAGCCCACCGCAGAGCTCGTCGGCCTGTGCGCAAGGCGCTACCTTGCCGAAACGGGCCGGCCGTATGTCCGCCTGCCAGCGCCCGTGCGCTCCGGCTTTTCCAAGCCGCGCTTTGAAGGGGCGGCCTTTGCCGAGTTTTCCCTCACCCACAGCGGCGGCTTTTTCGCCTGCGCCTTTTCCCCCCTGCCCGTCGGCCTCGACCTGCAGCAGCACCGCCCGTGCCGCGCGGAAGCCGTCGCCCGCCGCTTTTTCCATCCCGAAGAATACCGGTATGTCCTGCAGCACGGCGACGATGGCTTTTTTTCCGTCTGGTGCGCCAAGGAGAGCTATGTCAAGCTGACCGGCGAGGGCATCACCGACCGCTTCGGCACGTTTTCCGCCGTGTCCGGCGGCCAGCTTTCCGACAGCATTCGCGGCGCGCACGTGCACTTTCTCCCCTTTGCGCCGGGCTATACCCTGTGCCTGTGCTGCCGGCACGAAGGGCAAATCATTCCCATCTCCCTGTAAAACAGCGCGGCGGTTCCCCACCCGGGGGAACCGCCGCATTTTGTCTATTGAGCCGACCGGCAAATGTGGTATAATAGGGTCATTACACCCAGCGCTCGCCTTCCACGGCGATGCGCCCCTTGCGCGTCTGGCCAAGCTGCGCCTTGACCCGGCCCTTGCCTTCTCCGCGCAGCGAAATCACATCGCCTTCGGCGACATGGGCGTCGGGCCTCTGGCACTCCAGATAGTTGAGCGACACCCTGCCGCTTTCGAGCGCGCTGCGCGCCTCCTGCCGCGAACAGGAAAACAGCCCGGACACCACCGCGTCGAGCCGCAGGCTCTGGACCGTAAAGCGCACCGGGCGCGTCTGCACCACGGGCGCCGGCACCTCGCGGTACGGCACAAGCCCGCACTGCACGGCATACCGCCCCACCCGCGTCAGGCTGTCGGCCGCCATGCGCGCCACCGGCGCCAGCGCAATAAACCAGGCCCGGCCCTCCTGCACGCAGATATCCCCGACGGCGCGGCGCGCAACGCCCAGCGCCAGCAGGGAACCGAGCACGTCGCGGTGCGACAGCTCGCCGAAACGCAGCGTGAGGCACACCCCGGCCAGCTCCTCGTACTCATAGGTTTCCGGATCCTGCCAGTCGGGGAAAAACCACGCCATTTTCCGTTCGCTCTGCGCGTTTCCGCCCCACAGCCACAGCCCGTCCAGCCCGGCTGCCTGGCAGTCGCTGCGCGCCCAGGCCTGCTCGGCCGGCGTCAGAAACCCCGTGCAGCACACTTCACCCCTGCGCCGCGCCCGTCCGTGCAGCTCGGACAGCCGGGAAAACAGCTCCCGCCGCTCCATTTGCCCATCTTCCTTTCCTTATTGCGAAAAAAATCCTTTTTATTTTACCACAAAACGCGCCTTTGCGCGATATGTTTACGCCGGGCACGCGCCCGTTTCCCAAGGAGGTTTTTCTATGCCGCTTGAGCGAAGCATCCTTTTTTTAGTCAACCCGCATGCCGGCCGCTCAGAAATCCGCGGAAAGCTGCTTGAGGTCATCCAAATCTTTTCCGAAGGCGGCTTCGAAGTCACCGTGCGCCCCACCCTCTACCCCGGAGAAATTCCGAAAATCCTGCGCCGCAGCGCCGGACGCTTTGACATTGTGGTGTGCTGCGGCGGCGACGGCACCCTCAACGAAACCCTGAACGGGCTCATGCCGCTCAGCGTGCGCCCCCCGCTCGGGTATCTCCCCGGCGGCACGGTGAACGATTTTGCCGCGAGCCTCGGCATCCCCCGCAGCCCCACGGAAGCCGCCCAGACCATCGTCCGCGGCGACAGCTGCCGCATCGACGTGGGCCGCTTTGCCGAGCGGTATTTTTCCTATATCGCCGCCTTCGGCGCCTTTACCGAGGTTTCCTACCAGACCCCTCAGCAGAGCAAGCTGCTGCTCGGCCGCACCGCGTACATCCTCGAGGGCATCAAGCGCCTGCCCGAGCTGAAGGCTTACCCCATGCGCGTCGAAGGCGACGGCTTTTCCTGCGAGGGGGACTTTCTCTTCGGCATGGTGAGCAACTCCTCCTCCGTCGGCGGCTTCCGCCTGGGCGACCGCCAGCGCGTGTCCATGACCGACGGCCTTTTGGAAGTCACCCTCGTGCGCAACCCCCAGAACGTTTCCCAGCTCACCGCCGTCATCAACTCCATCCTGCGCCAGGACTTTGACTCGGAGTTTGTCCACTCGTTTAAATCCGCGCACGCCCGGTTTGTTTCCCCCAACGCCGTGCCCTGGACCCTCGACGGCGAGTTTGGCGGCAGCCCCAGCGAAGTCTCGGTTTCCGTGGCCAGCCGCGCCATCCGGGTCTTCTGCCCCAAAACGGAGCATATTTCTGTGTAATTTTCTTTATTTTCAACATTTTTTCGTAAAAAAAGAGCCTTCGGGCTCTTTTTTGTGCAAATTTACAGAATATATTGTATAAATTCTGCCGCCCGCCCCCTTGACATCCTCCGGAAAATCCTGTATCATAGACCCTGTTGTTACTATTTTGTAATGTTTGACTTTGATTTGTAATTTTCAGAAAGGAGGCCGGGTTATGCGTATTTATGTCGGTACCCGGGGCGGCATGTTTTCTTCTCCCGCGCCCGCCGGCCTGCTGCGCTCTTTCCGCCGCGCCGCCGTCAAAGCGCGCGTTCGCCTCAGCCGAACGGCGGGTCTCATCAGCGCAAGCCCCGCAGCCCAGTTTGTTTACGGCGCTGCCCACGCCCTTTCAGGCGCCGTTTCGCGCGCCGGACAATCCGTCCTTGAACAGGGCCGTGAACGCAGCCAGTCGCTTTCCATTTCCGTCGGCGCCGTGCGCGCGCTTTTGTGGGGCCTGAGCCTGCGTGTTCAGGAACACACCGTCGAGCTGTTCCGCCACCGCACCCGCGCCATCCCCTGCATGTGCCTCGCCACCATCACCATTCTGATTTTCTCCTGCTCGTATTTCGGCGTCGGCCTTGAGGTGACCCTCAACGGCCAGAGCCTCGGTTTTGTTGAAACGCGCGCCGAAATGGAAGCGCTCATCGATGAGGTCGAAACGACGGCCTCGCAGTACCTCGGCACGCCGTATCACCTCAACGCCGACATTTCTTATTCTTTCGGCTATATCCACCGCGACAGCATGGTCGACCCCGACGCCGCGCGCGAAGCCCTTCTCTCCGTGGTCAACGACGTTTCCACCCAGTACGCCCTGACCGTCGACGGGAAAATGATCGGCGCCTCCAACAGCAAGACCGGTCTCGAGCTTTTGTGCCAGCGCCTGCTCAAAGGCGGCACCGACACCTCGGACAACGCCAAAACCGAGTTTGTGCAGGACGTGCGCATTGAAGAGTGCACCGTTCCCAATTCGGCCGTGCGCTCCATTGAAGAAATTGAAGCGGCCCTTTCCGGCAACTCGCAGGAGGTCGTCACCTACACCGTGCAGGACGGCGACACCGTCAGCGGCATCGCCCAGCGCTATTCGCTGACGCTTGCGGAAATCAAACAGCTCAACCCCACGCTCAACATCAACCGCATTCACGCGGGCGATACGCTGCAGCTGTCCGCTGCCGTGCCGGTTTTGTCCATCAAGCAGACCAAAAAAGTCGACTACACCGAAGCCATCCCCTATGAAACGGTGACCCAGAAAACGGATTCGCTGTATACAAACCAGAGCCGCATCATTCAAAAAGGCGTCAACGGCACGGCGGCCGTCACGGCCAATGTGGTCTATGTCGACGGCCGGGAGCAGAGCCGCGAAGTCCTCTCCTACTCGGTCGTCACCGAGCCGACCACCCAGATTAAAGAAGTCGGCACCAAGGCGCTGCCCGCCAAGGCGCCCAAGGGCACCTTTATCAATCCCTTCCGGGCAGGCCGCCGCACCTCGCTGTACGGCTGGCGCAGCTCCGGCTTCCACACCGGGCTCGATCTCGCCGGTCCCACCGGCAGCCCCATCCTCGCCGCGGACGGCGGAACCGTCACGCTGGCGGGCTGGAACGGCGGCTACGGCTACTGTGTCATCATCAACCACGGCAACGGCTACCAGACGCTGTACGGCCACTGCAGCAAGCTTCTCGTCAGCGTCGGGCAAAAAGTTGCGCAGGGCGAGCAGATTGCCAAGGTCGGCAACACCGGAAACTCGACCGGCCCGCATGTGCACTGGGAAGTGCGCATCAACGGCAAAACCGTCAACCCCGCCAGCTATATCGGAAAAGCCTATTAACCCAGCCCGCAACGGCCCGCAGCACACGCTGCGGGCCGTTTTTCGTTTACAAGATCGCCGCACAGTGCTACAATAAAGTCGAGCCGGCTTTCAAGGCACCCGCCGGCACCACACAGGAAAGGATGTTGTCCATGAGGCTGCTTGTCTTGATTCTCAATAAAACCGAGCTGCTCGACGAACTGCTCGAAGCGCTGGCCAACGCCCATATCGGCGGCGCCACCATTCTGCAAAGCCGCGGCATGGCGCAGGAGCTTTCGCACAGCTCCATGGAGGATTCGAGCTTTTTGGGCTCGCTGCGCCTGCTGCTTGACCCCGACCGCGAGCAGAACCTGACAGTGTTTACCGTTTTGCCCGAAGAAAAGGTTTCCCAGGCCGTCGAGGTCATCGAAACGATCGTCGGCGATCTCCAGCGTCCCGACACCGCCGTCGTCTTTACCGTTCCGGTTGATTTTACAAAGGGGATGCATTAACCGTGGAAACGCCAAACCTGTTTCTGGCCCTGGCAGTCCTTTTGCTGTCGGGGCTTCTGTTCGGGCGCGCCGTCAAACACCTGCGCCTTCCCAATGTCACGGGCTACCTGCTGGCCGGCCTGGTTTTGGGGCCGTACGTCGTCGGCTTTCTGCACGGCGAGTTTCTCGAAAGCCTGAATGTCATTTCCGAAATGGCCCTGGCCTTTATCGCCTTTTCCATCGGCGGGGAGTTCAAAGCCAGCTATTTCCGCAGGGTGGGCGCCACCCCCATTGTCATCGCCCTGTTTGAAGGGCTGGGCGCCACGCTGGTTGTCACCGTTTCCCTTGTCATTGCCGGCCAGTCGCTGCCCTTTTCGCTGATTCTGGGCGCCATCGCCTCGGCCACGGCACCCGCCGCAACCGTGCTCGTCATCAAGCAGTACAAGGCCAAAGGCCCGCTGACCTCGACCCTTCTCAGCGTGGTCGCGCTGGACGACGCCGTCGCGCTCATCGCCTTCGGGTTTTCCGTCGCGCTGGCCAAAAGCCTTCAGCAGGGCGGCGGTTTTTCCGCCGCGGCGCTGCTTTCTCCGCTGTGGGAGGTCCTTTTGTCGCTGCTGCTCGGCGCCGTGCTGGGCCTTTTGTTCCTGTGGCCGCTGCGCTTTTTCAAAAAGGATTCCAACCGCCTGTGCATTGCGGTGGCCTTTGTGCTTCTCGGTACCGCCCTTGCCGACCTGCTGGGCGCCTCTGCCCTTCTGACCAACATGGTCATGGGCGCCGCCCTTGTCAATTTGTGCAAATCGGCGCCCGACATTTTCCGCATTGCCGACTTTATCACCCCGCCAATTTACATGATGTTTTTCGTCGTGTCGGGCGCTGAGCTCAATTTGTCGGTGCTGCCCACCGTCGGCGTGGCCGGCGCCGTGTACATCCTCATGCGCGTTGCGGGCAAATGGCTGGGCGCCACGGCCGGCGCCTCTGTCATGCACGCCGAGCCCGTCATCAAAAAATATCTGGGCCCCACCCTCATTCCCCAGGCGGGTGTCGCCATCGGCCTGACGCTGGTCGCCCAGGACGTCGTGCCCGAGCACGCCGCCGCCATCCGCGCCATCGTCCTGTGCGGCACGCTGATTTATGAAATCATCGGCCCGATGGTCGCCAAGGCCTGCCTTGTAAAGGCCGGCGAAATTTCCGAACCGTAAGGAGCCATTATGCTGACTTTTAACGACGTAAAAAACCACCCCGCCATCCGGACCTATATCGAAAAGGGAAACGCCGTTTTGGGCGAGCTGGGCTTTACCGAACACGGCTTTGCCCACGCCGGCATCACGGCCGAAATGGCCGCCGACATCCTGACGGCGCTGGGCTACGGCCCGCGCACCGTCGAGCTTGCGCGCATTGCCGGCTTTATCCACGACATCGGCAACTGCGTCAACCGCGTCGACCACGCGCAAAGCGGCGCGCTGATGGCCTTTACCCTGCTCAGCGCCATGGGCATGGAGCCCGACGAGCTCTCCGAAGTCGCCGGCGCCATCGGCAACCATGATGAGGGCACCGGCCAGGCCATCTCCCCCATTTCGGCCGCTTTAATCCTGGCCGACAAGTCCGATGTGCGCCGCAGCCGCGTCCGCTCGCGCCGGACCATCGGCATCGACATTCACGACCGCGTCAACTACGCCGTCATGGATTCGCGGCTTCAGGTCGACACCAAGCGCGGCGAGGTGCTGCTGTCGCTGACCATTGACACCGATATTTCGGCCGTTATGGACTATTTTGAAATCTTTTTGTCGCGCATGCTGATGTGCCGCAAAGCCGCCGAATACCTCGGACTGCACTTTGGCCTGCTCATCAACCAAAATCGCCTGCTGTAAGGAGTGTTTTTTATGACCCTGCGCCTTTTTGACGACGCGCCCGACCGGTTTGAGGCACAGGCACATGTGCTGTCCTGCACGCCGCGCGAAGGCCATTTTGCCGTCGTGCTCGACCAGACCATCTTCTTCCCCCGCGGCGGCGGCCAGCCGTGCGACAACGGCACGATTGCCGGCACCGCGGTGCTCGATGTGTTTGAGGAAAACGGCGTCATTCTGCACATTCTCCCCTCGCCCGCCGAGGGTGAGGTTTCGCTGCGCCTTGACGGCGAACGCCGCCTTGAAATGATGCGCCATCATCTGGGCCAGCACATCCTGTCGGCCGTCATCGACCACACCTTCGGCGTGCCGACCGTCATTGCCCGCATCGAGGACGCCGGCCCGCACATCGAACTTGCCTCCCCGCTGAGCGAACAGCAGCTTGTGCAGGCGCAGCAGGCGGCGCGCGAAATCATCGGAAAGGCCCTTGCCGTGCACTGCGCCTATTACACCCCGGAGCAGGCAAAGGGCATGACCGTGCGCGGCAAAATCACGCCGCATGAGCGCATCCGCCTGGTTGAAATTGAAGGGTTTGACCTCAATGCCTGCGGCGGAACCCACTGCTCTGACACCTCCGGCGTTCTGGAACTTGTCATCACCGGCACAAAAATGGTGCGCGGCGCGTTCCGCGTTTATTATCTTGCCGGACATGCCGCCCAAAAGGCCCGTCCCGAGCGCGAGGGACAGCTTCTGCAGGCGCAGCATGCGCTGGGATGTGAAAGCGCGTCCGGGCTTTTGCAGGCGCAGCAGGAGCTGCTCGAGCGGCAAAGTGCTCTTGAAGCACAGTGCCAGGCGCTGCAAAAGGCGCTTTTGGAGGCGGACACCGCGCTGTGGGCCGCGCGCTGCCGCCCGCTGGCACAGGGGCGCATGGCCTGCGCCATTTTGGACGAGGGCGATGTCAAGCACCTGCGCGCCGTCGCCGAAGCTCTGTGCCAGCAGGCGCCCACCGCCTTGCTTTTGGCCGTGCGCCAGCAGGACAAGCTGTCGCTGCTCTTCATGCGCAGCAAAGGCCCCAAAGAGCCCAATCTCGGCGCCATGGTCAAGGATTTGTGCGCCCGTTTTGACGGGCGCGGCGGCGGAAGCCCCATTTCCGCCCAGGGCGTCATCTGCGGCGGCGCGGACGGCGAAAATGCCCTGCAGCAGGTCTTCCGCGCCGCCGAGCAGGCTTGGGAGCAACCAAAAGCACAATAAAAAGAAGGGGGAACTAAGGTGAAACACAGCCCTTCGCATGATCAGTATACCTATTGGAAGTACCCGTGGCAAAAATGGATCGCCCTTGCCGCTGCGGCCGTACAGCTGCTGTGTCTTTGGCTGAACCTTTCAGATTATCAGAGCGTTTCTGCTGTGGAAGACTTGATTTTCAGCACTGCCGAGCTGGCAAAATGGAAAGCGCAGCGGTTGTTTCTATGCACTGTCAACGGTATGGCTGCGGTCATCTTTACGGGGGAGTTTTTGATTGGGGCGCTGAGCCGAAGCGGCAGCGCCGCAAAACTGGCCGAAGGACTTCTTCTGCTGCTGGTGGGCCTGAGCGGAAGCATCGCAACCTGCATCATTGATTTTACCCCGCTGGGCAGCCTGAGAGCCCTCTGGCTTTTAACCCTTGCTTTGCTGTTCGCCGTCGGAGCGTACACCCTTTGGCAAAGCCTGAGCCGCAAAACAGAAAAGTAAAAAGTCTATCCCGCGGCACAAAATAAAAAAATCCGGCCCCTGGGGCCGGATTTTTTTGTCATTATTGCTCCTGCGAATGCAGAATGCTCATAAACTCCTCGCCGGTAATGGTTTCTTTTTTCAGCAGGTACGCTGCCAGCTCGTCCAGCTTCTCGCGGTCGGCCGCCAGGATGTCATACGCCTTTTTGTGCGCGCTTTTGATGATCTCCACGACTTTTGCATCGATTTTTGCCGCGGTTTCCGAAGAACACGCCAGCGACGTGTCGCCGCCGAGGTACTGGTTGCTCACCGTTTCCAGCGCCGTCATGTCAAACTCCTCGCTCATGCCGTAGCGCGTGACAATGGCGCGCGCCATGCGCGTGGCCTGCTCAATATCGTTGGAGGCCCCCGACGTCATCACGGAGAACACCAGCTCTTCGGCCGCACGCCCGCCGGTCAGCGTCGCGATTTTGTTGAGCGCCTCGTCGCGCGTCAAGAGGAACTTCTCTTCTTCGTCCACCTGCATGGTATACCCCAGCGCGCCCGACGTGCGCGGGATGATGGTGATTTTGGTCACGGGCGCGGAATCGGTCTGCCGCGCAGCCACCAGCGCATGCCCGATTTCATGGTAGGCAATGATGCGCTTTTCTTTGTCGGAAATGACGGCGCCCTTGCGCTGCGCGCCCGCGATAACGGTTTCCACCGCTTCCTCAAGGTCGCCCTGGGCCACTTCGTTTCGGCCCATGCGCACCGCGCGCAGCGCCGCTTCGTTGATGATGTTGGCCAGCTCGGCGCCCGACGCGCCCGAGGTGGCGCGGGCGATGACGCTCATGTCGACGCCCTTGCCCATGCGCACGTCCTTGGCGTGCACATTGAGGATGGCAATGCGTCCCTGCATGTCGGGCAGCTCGACCGGGATGCGCCGGTCAAACCGGCCGGGACGCAGCAGCGCCTTGTCCAGCGTTTCGGGACGGTTGGTGGCTGCCAGAATGACAACGCCCGAGCTGCCGTCAAAGCCGTCCATTTCGGCCAGCAGCTGGTTGAGCGTCTGTTCGCGCTCATCGTTTCCGCCGATGCCCGCCCCGTCACGTTTTTTGCCGATGGTGTCGATCTCATCGATGAAAATGATGCACGGCGCCTTTTCCTGCGCCTGCTTGAACAAATCACGCACACGCGCAGCGCCCATGCCGACAAACATCTCCACAAACTCCGAACCGGAAATGGAGAAAAACGGAACGCCGGCCTCGCCGGCCACGGCCTTGGCCAGCAGCGTTTTGCCGGTGCCCGGAGGGCCGACCAGCAGCGCGCCCTTGGGCATGTGGGCGCCGATGCTGCGGTATTTTTCCGGGCTGTGCAGGTAGTCCACAATTTCACGCAGCGCGTCCTTGGCCTCGTCCTGCCCGGCCACATCGGCAAAGGTTTTGCCGGTCTGCGCCGCGACGTAGATTTTCGCGTTGGACTTGCCCAGCGTCAGCGCGTTGCCGCCCATGCGCTTCTGCACGCCCCGCATCACAAGGTTCATGCCCAGAATCATCAGGCCGATAGGCAGAATCCACGTCATCAAAAACTCCAACAGGGGCGAGTTTTCCTGCGGGACCACCTTGGAATACTGAACGCCGGCATCCGTGAGCTTCTGCACGAGCGTCGTGTCGTTGGGCCACACGCCGACGGCGTACACTGTCTGCTCCTTGCCCGGCGTTTCGGGCTGTTCATTTTTAATGTAGTAAATGGTGTTTCCGGTGTCGTCCATCTCCACCGTCTTAATGTCCCCGGCTTCCAGCTCCCGGATAAACGTGCCGTAATCCACCGTGACAATGTTGGGGCTCATCAGCCTTGGAAACACCAGGGCATTGAGCAGCAAAGCCACCAGCAAAATGATGATATAATACCGGAATATGGACTTCGAGGGTTTTTTATCTTGATCCATACAATCAACGCTCCTCTCTGCTCTATTATAAACCGCCGTTTTTTTTCATGTATGAATAATATTTAAATTATTGCGCCTTTGTACAGCGCAATATACCTTGCTTTTCTTTTAAAGCTGTGGCACAATGAAATCAAATGCTGCCATGCGCATAAAAAAGGGGGGTGCCCATGTCCAGCCGCGTTCTTCTTTCCATGCTCGCGCGCTTTGCCCGCGGTTTCCGGCGTTTTTTTGTGCTGGCCGTGATGGCCAGTGCGCTGAGCATTCTTTTTCAGTTTTTCATGCCGCAGGTCATCCGCGTCACCGTCGACTCCGTCATCGGCACAAAACCCTTTGACCTGCCGGATTTCGTTCTGCCGGCCCTCGACGCCATCGGCGGACGGCCGTTTCTGCGCACGCATCTTTTGTTGTGCGCCGTTTTTGTCGTGTTCTTTTCCCTTTTTTCCGGCATTTTCAATTTCCTTTCGCGCATGTGCGTCGCCCGCGGCACCGAAGGCACCGTGCGCGCCCTGCGCAACACCCTGTTTTCCCATGTACAGCGCCTGCCTTTCCGCTGGCATACCGACAACCAGACCGGCGACATCATCCAGCGCTGCACCTCCGACGTCGATGTGGTGCGCAACTTTATCGCAAACCAGCTCATCGAAGTGGTGCGCACCCTGATCCTCATCACAACCGCGCTTGTGCTGATGTTTTCCATGAACGTGCAGCTGTCGCTGGTCGCACTGATTTTCATCCCGCTGGTCATGCTGTATTCCGGCGTGTACTACCGCCGCATTTCGCGGCAGTTCCGCCTGGCCGACGAAGCCGAGGGCGAGCTGATGGTCACCGTGCAGGAAAACCTGACCGGCGTGCGCGTGGTGCGCGCGTTCGGCCGCGAGCGCTTCGAGCTGGAGCGCTTTGACGAAAAAAACAACACCTTTGCCCGCAAATGGATCGACCTGGGCTATACGCTGGGCGCCTACTGGGGGCTGGGCGACGTTGTCACGGGGCTGCAGGTGCTTTCGGTCATCGTGTTCGGCACCGCGCTCGCCGTGCGCGGCGACATCACGCTGGGCGAGTTTCTCGTGTTTGTTTCCTATAACCAGACGCTGGCCTGGCCCGTGCGTTCCCTGGGGCGCACGCTGTCTGAAATGAGCAAGGCCGGCGTTTCGCTGACCCGTATCCATGAGATCCTGGCCGCCCGGGCCGAACAGCCCGAGCCGGACGCGCAAAAGCCTCCGCTGAACGCCGACATCGTCTTTCACAATGTAAGCTTTACCTACGGCGGGCAGCCCGCTTTGCACAATCTTTCCTTTACCATTCCCCGGGGCAGCACGTTTGGCATTCTGGGCGCGACGGGCTCGGGCAAGTCCACCCTCACCTACCTGCTCAACCGCCTGTACGACTTGCCGGACTCGGGCGGCAGCATCACCATCGGCGGCGTTGACATCCGCAGCATCGACCGCTCTTACCTGCGCCGCGGCGTCGGCCTGGTTTTGCAGGAGCCTTTCCTCTTTTCCAAAACCATTGCGGAAAACATCGGCATCGCCGCAGAAAGCTCCGGCTTTGAAGACATCCGCCGCTGCGCCGACATTGCAGACGTCGACCAGTCCATCCTCTCTTTTGCCTCGGGCTATGACACCATGGTGGGCGAGCGCGGCGTCACCCTGTCGGGCGGGCAGAAGCAGCGCATCGCCATTGCCCGCACGCTGATGCTCAACGCGCCCATTTTGGTGTTTGACGACTCGCTGTCGGCCGTCGATCTGGAAACCGACGCGCGTATCCGCGCCTCGCTGCGCCGCAGCACGGGCGACAGTACCGTCATCCTTATTTCCCACCGCATCAGCACCCTGATGCAGGCCGACCGCATTCTGGTTTTGGAAAACGGCCGCTGCACCGACATCGGCACCCACAGCGAACTCATTTCCCGCCCCGGCGTGTACCAGCGCATTTTTGCCATGCAGAGCGACGCCGCGAAAGGAGGCGACAGCGCTTGAACCCTTCCTTTGACGAAAACGCCGCGCGCGGCCGCTTTGACGCCGCCGTCTGGAAAAAGCTCTGGCCCTTTGTCCGCCCGTACAAAAACAAGCTGCTGACCCTTGTCGTCCTCATGGTGGTCATTGCGGGTGTCGACATCGCCATGCCGCTTTTCCAGCGCTATGCCATCGACCGCTTCATCACCCCGTCTTCCACCGACGGCCTTGCGCTGTTTACCGCCGTGTACGCCGCCGTACTGCTGCTGCAGGGCGGCATCGTCGTGGTTTTTTCCCGCACTTCCATGGTGCTCGAAATGAGCCTGGGCCGCGCACTCAAACGCGCCTGCTTTGTCCGGCTGCAGGAGCTGTCTTTTTCCTATTATAACCAGACCCCCGTCGGGTATATCCTGGCGCGCGTCATGAGCGATACCAACCGCATCAGCGGCCTTGTGGCCTGGAGCCTCGTCGACCTGTTCTGGGCCGCCGCCTACGTTGTCGGCGTGTTTGCCGCCATGATGGCCCTCAACGTGCGCCTGGCGCTGCTCGTCATGACGGTTGTACCCGTCATCGCCGTCATTACCGCGCTGTTTCAAAGCCGGATTCTGCGCACAAACCGCAGGGTGCGCGCCGTCAACTCCCAGATCACCGGCGCCTACAACGAGGGCATTACCGGCGCCAAAACCAGCAAGACCCTTGTTATTGAGCCGCGCAACGACCGGGATTTTTCCGCGCTGACCGGGCACATGTACCGCGCTTCGGTGCACGCCACCATGCTCAACGCCATGTTTATCCCCATCGTTTTGTTTTTCGGCTCGCTGGCCTGCGCCCTCATTCTGCAGCAGGGCGGGTACCTCGTCATGGAAAACGCTTTGGAAATCGGCGTTTTGTCGGCCTTTGTTTCCTACGCCCTGGGCATTCTTGAGCCGGTGCAGCAAATGGCCCGCGTCTTTGCCGAGGTCATCGCCACTCAGGTCAACATCGAGCGCGTCAGCGCCCTCATTGAACACCCCTGCGACATCACGGACACCCCCGAGGTCATCCGGCGCTACGGCGACGCCTTTTCGCCCAAAACCGAAAACTGGGAGCCCATCCGCGGCGACATTGAGTTTGACCACGTATGGTTCCGCTACCCCGACGGCGGCGAGTACATCCTCGAGGACTTTTGCCTGCACATTCCCGCCGGGCAAAACGTCGCCATCGTGGGAGAAACGGGCGCCGGAAAATCCACCCTCGTCAACCTGGCCTGCCGCTTCTTTGAGCCGACGCGCGGCCGGGTGCTCATCGACGGCCGTGACGCGCGCGAACGCAGCCAGCTGTGGCTGCACTCCTCGCTGGGCTATGTTTTGCAGTCGCCCCACCTGTTTTCCGGCACCGTGATGGACAACATCCGCTACGGCCGCCTCGACGCTTCCGACGAGGAGGTCTATGCCGCGGCGCGCCTGGTTTCTGCCGACGCCGCCATCCGGAAAATGGAAAAGGGCTACCTGACCGACGTCGGAGAGGGCGGCTCGCGCCTTTCGACCGGCGAAAAGCAGCTCATTTCCTTTGCGCGCGCCATGCTGGCCGACCCGCCTATTTTTGTGCTTGATGAGGCGACCTCAAGCATCGACACCGAAACCGAACAGCTCATCCAGCACGCCATCAGCCGCGTTTTGACCGGCCGCACCTCCTTTCTTATCGCGCACCGCCTGTCCACCATCCGCCATGCAGACCTCATCCTGGTCGTGCGCGCCGGACGCATTATCGAGCGCGGCACCCACGAGCAGCTGATGGCCCTCGGCGGCTATTACCATTCGCTTTTTACCGCCATGACCATCGACCAGCAAACGCTATAGTGCAAAAAAACGCCGCTTTTTTAAGAAAGCGGCGTTTTTTCGTATTTCATACGACGCAAAAGGCCCCGGATTTTCCGTTTACTTTTGCCTGTTTGCGTGGTAAAATACTTTTGGTGTATTGTACGCGCTCCGGCGCAGCGCCGAAAACAACAAAGGAGATGCAAAAGTGATGAAACTCGAAAACCTCCGCGCAATTGCTGAAAAATACCGTGATTCGGTCACCGGAAACCTCGGCGTTGGCTTTACTGATCTTCAGACCGGAGAAAGCTTTTCGCTGATGGGCGACTGCGAGTTCCCCTCGGCCAGCACCTTTAAAGTCTATATCCTCGCCGAGCTGTTCCGCCAGGCACAGGAAGGCAAGTTTAAAATGTCCGACCGCCACCTGCTGACCGACGAGGTCAAAAGCGTGGGCAGCGGCGTTTTCTACAACCTGCAGGCCGGCCTGAACCCCACGCTGCAGGACTGCGCCACCCTCATGATGATCATTTCCGACAACACGGCCACCGACCTGCTTTTTGACCTTGTCGGCCGCGACAACATCAAGAAGAACGTCATCGACGCGCTGTCGCTGACCAAAACCAAATGCGATTACCCCTGCAAAAAACTGATCGACATCTATTGCCCGGACACCGACTCCTACCGCAACCTGCCCGCCTATCTGTGCCAGGTGCCGGAAAACGACTCGACCAGCCCCAACGATATGATGAAAATCCTGCGCCTCGTCTATGAGAAAAAACTGTTTACCCCCTGGGTCTGCGATGAAATGATCAACATCATGAAACAGTGCCAGACCAATTCCCGCATTCCCAAGTTCCTGCCCGAGTCCGTCGAGGTCGCCCACAAAACCGGCACCATCGACAAAGTCGCCAACGACTGCGGCATCGTCTATTCCCCCAAGGGCGATTACATCCTCACTTTGTTCTACAACGGCAACTCCGCCTCTGAAGAAGAGTACAACCGCAACTTCAAGGGCATGCTCAGCGATGCGCTGCTGGCCGACATTTCCCGCGATATCTACGAAGAATACGTCAAATAATTTTATTTTTCCAACTTTTTCTTGTTTTTTCAAAACCGGCTGTATTATCACTTTTTGTGATTACAGCCGGTTTTTGCGCGTAAGGCCGCAGTGACGGCGGCGGCCGCCGGCACCACAAACAGCGGAAGAAACAGCCACTGCCCGTAAAACCGCAGCGGCGCAATGGCTTCGGCCACGCCGCCCCGTCCCAAAAGCGAAATGCCCGCGGCGGCCGCGCACAAGACCGGCTCCCAGAGCCGCCGGCGGCGCACGCCCAGCGCCCGGACTGCAAACATCAGGCACAGCGACGCCTTGAACAGCTCACACATGAGAAAGGGAACGGCCACCAAAAGCTCCTGCCGCTGCAGAAACTCGCTGATAACGGTGACGCTGGCCGCCGTATACGAGGGGAAAAAGTACCTTCCGCCGGCAGGGTAGCCCAGCAGCATGATGTTTTTCATGAGCACGGACCCCAAAAACACCCCGGCAAACAGCGCAGCCGCCACCGCAGGACGGGCGGGCCGCTGCCGGTTGTGCATGGGGGCGAGCACCCACAGGGCAAAAAAGCCCTCCAGAAACGGTACGATGCTGCCCCGTACAAAGCTTTGCAGCAGACTGAAAGCCCCCGTTTCGCCGATGGGCAGCACCGCGCCCCAGTCAAGCTGCGTCCATGCCGCGGCAAAGGACAGCGCCAGCATGCCGAACACCACCGCAAAGGCCGGCCCCGCCGCGCGCCCCAGCGCCTCGGTCCCCGCGCGCAGCACGGCGATGAGCACCCCGGCCATGATGGCCGCAATGACAATGCGCGGGCTGTGCGGAAGGGCGGTGGCCGCCGTAAAGTCGGCAAACACGCGCAAATCCACGGCCGCCGTCAAAACTGCCGCGGCCCCCAGCGCTTTGCGCACGGCACGCCCTGCCGCCGGCCCAAACGCACGCTCAAACCCGTCGGCGCCGCCCTCCGGCACGGCCAGCCTGACGTACACGGGATACACAGCCGCCGCGGCCGCACCCGCCGCCAGCATCAGAAGCCACGCGTCGCGCGAAGCGCCGCCGCCGCCCATGGTGCCCACGCCGCCGCTTAAAAACAGTGCCAGCAGACAAAAAATCTGCGCCCCGGAAAGCTTTCCGTTATGGGCATCCTTCATGCTCTTCCCTCCCGCCTTTCAGCGCAGCGAACGCCCGCTGCCCACAAGCTTTACATCCACCTGCGCCGAAATGTCACACAGCATAAACTGCCTGTCCCAGTCCTCGCCGACCTGCTCCCACAGCGAAGGGTGGAAGCGGTGGATGTGCCTTCCTATCCCCAGGCAGTCCACGCCGTACTCGCTTTGCAGCAGCGCCCGCAGCGCGGCAAACCGGCGCTCGATTTCTGCCTGCGCCATGCTTTCGTAGTATTTTTTCCTGTCCTCATCCAGGCTTTCTCCATGCCCGCCCTGGCTGAGCTCCAGCTCCAGCGAAATGGTGCAGCACGCCCGGATGCTCCCGCCGCTTTGCTCCACCTCCTGCCGCGCCCTGCACCGGCGGACAATATACGCCACGGCTTTTTCGCCTTCGCCTACCGTCACAACACCGCTGTCGTACATTCCCCGGGCCATGAGCAGCATCTGTGTCAGGTCGGGATCGAGCTTGCCCGCCAGCTTGTCGCCGCGGAACAGCGCCGCCCCTTCGATGCGGATCTCCCCGTTTTCCTGCGAAATCCTGGGCAATATGCCCTCGATGCCCTCTTCCTGCCGGTCGGCAATAAACCGGTACAGCGGCATGGACGGCGCCTGCCCTTCCTGCGCGGCGCCGATGGCCGCCCGCGACAGGTCAAACGCCGCCGCCTCGCTCTCCTGCTGCCCCGCCAGCAGCGTTTCCGCCCGGCCCTCGGCCACCGCAAGCGCCAGCGTCATGTGCACATCGGGTGTGCGCTGCAGATACCCCAGCAAATCGTCCAGGCCCTGCCGCGCCGTTTCGTCGCCCACGACCACCAGCTGCATGTGCCCCAGATACGCCTGCCGCCCCGTACCGGCCACGCCGCCTTCCACCGCCTCGGTCAGCGATGCGCCTTCCAGCGAAAGCCACCGCGCTCCGGGGCTGTTTTCCGCGCCCGAAGACATGTCGGCAATTTCCAAAAGCAGCTTGTAGCCCTCGGGCGTCCGGTCGGCCGCCACCGTGGAAACAATGTCGCGCCGATCGATTTCCCGGTAGTCCCCGCAGCCGCACAGCAGCATGCACAGCGCCGCGGACGCGGCCAGCATCCTTTTCATGAGCGTCCCCCTCCCGAAAGAAACCGCCCGCTCTTGCGCATGCGGGAAAACGGCATGCGGATCGTGCTGTCCTCGCAGCTGCCCATGCCGGAAAGCGGGCTCGAGCTCAGCATGCCCACGCCGAACGACTCCATGGAAGCCAGGTGCATGACAAGCACCGCCATGCCCGCCATATACCCGTAAAGCCCCGCCGCCGCAGACAGCGCCAAAAGCCCCAGGCGCACAAAAATGACCGCCGCCTTGAGCTTGGGGATCATAAGCCCCGTAATGCCGGAAAAGGCCACAATAATGACCATGGGCGCCGAAGCAAAGCGCGCTTCCACCGCCGCCGAGCCCACCACAAGGCCGCCGACAATGGACAGCGTCTGCCCGATGGCCGACGGCGTGCGGGTGCCGGCCTCGCGCAAAAGGTCAAAGGCCGTCAGCAGCAGCAGCGCCTCCAGCACCGACGGAAACGGCACCCCCTGCCGTGCCGCGGCAATGGACAGCAAAAGCGATGTGGGCAGCATCTCGGCGTGAAAGGTCATGAGCGAAATATACACCGGCGCCACCGAAACCGCCAGAAAAAAGCCCGCCATACGCAAAATACGCGATATGGCGGCAAACTGAAAGCCGACATAATAGTCCTCGCTCGACTGGAAGCTCTCTATCAGAACACACGGCATGGTGATGGCCACCGGCGTGCCGTCGACAATCAGGGCCACCCGGCCTTCGAGCAGGCGGGCGGCCACCACATCGGGACGCTCGGTGGTACCGATGGTTTTGAAAGGGCTTTTTTTGTGGTCGCGGATCATTTCGGCAATGTAGTTTGAATCCAAAATGCCGTCGATGGACACCTGCGATATCCTCCGGCGCACCTCGCACAAAACGTCCTTGTCGGCCACGCCGTCAATATAGCACAGCGCGCACACCGTTTTGCTGACACTGCCCAGCGTCATATACTCAAACTTCAGCTCGCTGACCCGGATTTTGCGCCGCAGCATGGACAGATTACGCAAAATCCCTTCGGTAAACCCCTCGCGCGGGCCCTTGAGCACCGTTTCCCCGTCCGGCTCGGCAATGCCCCGCATGGCAAAGCCCTTTGTGTTGAGCACCAGCGCCGCCCCGCACCCCTCACAAAACAAAATGGTATCGCCGTACACCATCGAATACACCAGGTCATCCCAGTCGCTGCTCTGCCGCGCTTCGTTGGACTGCACGACACTGCGCTCCAGATACTGCAGCACATCCGCGCCCTCGGGCGGCGGCGCCATGTAGGTCAGCGGACGGATAATGCTGTCGTTTACACTGGTGGAATTGACCATGCCGTCGCAGAAAAACAGACAGATCTCCCCCTGCGGCCACCCCGGCGGGGTGACCTTGCGGGTGATCATGGTCTTGTCGCGCTCAAAAAGCTTTTGCATTTTTTCCATGTTTTCTTTGAGATTTACCGAAACCGGCACGCTGAAAAGCCTCCATCCACGGTTTTTTGCTTAGTATGGCTTGTTTTTTCCCATTCATGCAGCCGGCCCGCAGCGCCCCGCCGCCGTGTTTGTCATATGTCACAAAATTATCAATTTTTAAATCGATAATTTTTTCACAATACTGTAAAGCGCTTTACACGCCTCCCGGCCGGTTTCGTGGTATAGTAGCCTTGCTCGAAAGTACAACATCCATCGCGCTTCTGCGCACAAGGAGGAACCCACTATGAGCCGCACGGAAAAAGCCATCGACGCACTGAAGCTGGGCGGAGCGTACATCGCCTTCTGCATCGGATCCGGCTACGCCACCGGCCAGGAAATTATGCAGTTTTTCACCGCCTTCGGCTGGAAGAGCTTTGCCGCCTGCTGTGTCAGCATGATCTTGTTTGTCTGGCTGGGCATGTCGCTCATGCGCACCGGCCGTTCGCTGCCGGCAAGCGACGGCGGCGCGGTGTACCGCTATTACTGCGGCACCGGGCTCGGCACCGCCCTTGAATGGTTTTCCGTTATTTTCAGCTTTGGCGTATTCACCATCATGCTGGCGGGCGCCGGCGCCACCTTCAATGAGTACTGGGGGCTGCCCACGCTGAGCGGCAGCGTCGTCATGGGTCTTTTGGCGCTTATCACCGTATTTATGGGGCTTGACCGCCTGGTCAGCATTATCGGCGTCATCGGCCCGGTCATCATCGTATTTTCGCTGTTTATCGGCGGTGTTTCCGCCGCCTCGAACCTCGGCAATCTGCAGACGGTCAGCCTGACCATGCAGGGCATGCAGCTGACCCGGGCCGCCGACAGCTGGCTGTTTTCCGGCGCTTTGTACACCGGCTACAACGCCATCATTCTCCTGCCCTTCCTCGCCCAGCTCGCCAAAACCGCAAAAAGCCGCAAAACCGGCGTGGCCGGCGGGTTTATCGGCGGATTTTTGCTGGTGCTCGCCATTGTCGTGATGAATCTCGGCCTTCTGTGCAACATCGGCACGGTCCACGACAAGGCCATCCCCTCGCTGACGCTGGCTGCGAACATCCACCCCGTGCTCGCCGTGCTCTTTGCCTTCGTTTTGCTGGCCGGCATTTATTCCACCGCCATTCCGCTTTTGTGGATTGTGTGCCGCAGAGTGGCCACGGAACGCACCCGCCGCTATAACATCGTGTGCCTCGTCTGCGTCGCAGCGGCCGTCGTTCTGTCCTACCTGCCCTTTACCGACCTTGTGGGCATTGTCTACCCGTACACGGGCTATATGGGCGTCATTGTCATGGGCTTTATGCTGTGCAAACAGCTCACCGTCCGCCTGCGCAAGCTGCGCGGCGCGGCGTCCAGGCCTTCTGCCGCCCCCGACACCCTGTAAACGGCAAAAAAAGAAAACCGTGGGATGATTCATCCCACGGTTTTTTTATTCCAGCATGTCGAGCAGCGCCCCAATGTCCCGCAGCACAAACAGTCCGTCCTGCTGGTCGATGACGCCCGAAGCCCGCAGCTCCTGCAGGCGGTTGGATGCCGATACCCGGCTGATCCCGCACAGGCGGGCAATTTCGCTGTGCGTAAAGCGCAGGGATATGCGATAGCCGCCCTCCGCGGGCTGGCCGTAATACTTGCAGGCCGACAGCAGGATATACGCAATTTTTGTAACGGCCGAAGTGCAAACCGAATACTCAATCTGCCGCGACATGAGCCGCACCTTGGCGGCCAGGTTTTCGTATACCGCCATGCGCACCTCGCGGCTGCGGTCGAGAAGGCCGAGGAATTTCTCGCACGGCACCACATACAGCGAAGCGTATTCCGAGCTGACCTGCGAGGTGTAAAAATCCGTGCTTTCGTCCAGCGCCCGGAGCTCGCCGAGCAGCGAGCCCTCGGTAAACACGCCGACAACCTTTTCCCTTCCGTGCGAAGTGATAAAATAATTCATGATGCGCCCGTCGCGCACCACGAAAATATCGCGCCCGTCGTACCCGGAATCATATAAAACGTCGCCTTTTTTCAGCTGCAGCACCTGGGCGCCCCGCACCAGCTCTTCCAGCGAATACCGGCCCGCCGTCACCCACGGAAAATCCACCGTGCTGCGGAGCAGGCGCTCGTAAGCACGCTGCATTTTTATATCTTCCACCGGGCTCACCTGCTTTCAAACACAACCACCAGGCCGTTTTCGGCTTCGGGATCGGTTTCCGGCAGGTTTTCAAGGTTTTCGTGCAGGGTATACCCCGCCTCTTCCAGCGTGCGGCAGGCGTCTTCCCGGGCCTGCTCGGTGCCGGGCAGCAGAATGTAGGTCTCGCCCAGCTCGGTTTCCAGCAGCACCGATTCCACCGGGAACAGCTCCGCCGGGCTCTTGCTGCCCGTGGCAATGACATAATACGCCACCCGCTCGGAAACGCTCAGCTTGGGCACGGTGAAAACCGGCTGCCCGCCCGTTTCGTCCGTACCCCCTTCTGCGGGTTCTTCCGGCTGCGTCTGCTCCGTGCCTTCGTCATCCGACTCCAGCCCCGGGACGGCAATCATCCCCGTGATGGCGCGCAGCCCGTTCTGCTTTTCCTCCGGCTCGGCGGACGAGCCGCCCGCCGCCGCCTCCTGCACCGCCGCCCCGTCGGAGCTTGCCGTGTCTCCGAACAGGCTGACGTTGCGCAAAAAGGGAGTGACGGAATTGCTCAGCACCAAAAGCAGTGCCCCGCAGGCCGCAAGCGCCGTCAGGCGGGCCACAACCCGCCGGCGCCGCACCGGTTTTTCGCGGTCGACCGCCTGCATAATGGACTCATGCAGACCCTTGGGCGTTTCGGCCCGCAAATGCCTGGTTTCAAAGGTGATGACCTTAAGGCTTTCAAAATGCCTGCGGCACTCCGGGCACTCGTCCAGATGCCGCAGCAAGTCCGACAGCTCGTCAACCGGCAGCTCTCCGTCGAGATATTGGTTCATTTTGATGATATATTCGGCACAATCTTTCATTTACGCGCAACCTCCAACTGCTCTTTTGACGCATGTTTTGGAGAATGGTTCCCTCGCTGCGTCAAAAAAGCGCCCAGTTTTCCGCGTGCGCGCGCCAGGCGCGACTTGACCGTGCCCTGCTCCAGCCGGAGCACCTTGCCGATTTCCTCATAGGACAGGCCGCTGATGTCGCGCAAAATCAGAATTTCCCGCATGTGCGGCGGGAGGTTTTGTATCCCTTCGCAGATGTCCCGCTGCAGCTCCATGCGCTCGAGCTGGTTTTCGGGGTTGTAGCGCAGGTCGCACACCTCAAAGACCGGGCTGTCTTCATCCGCGTCGTCCAGCGACATGTCGGGCTGCCCGCCGCGCCGGCGCAGAAAGTCCAGGTTGGCGTTGACCGCAATGCGGTACAGCCACGTCGAAAACCGGCTTTCCTCCTGAAACTGCGGAAAAAACCGGAACAGGCGCAGAAAAACCTCCTGCGTTACGTCAAGGGCATCCTGTTCATTGCCCGTGTAGCGCAGGGACATGTGATAAATCTTTTTTTCATAAGCCAGGACCAATTCTTCGAAAGCGCCCGAATCGCCCGCTTTCGCCCGCCGTACAACGGTCTGCTCGTTGGTCATTCTTTCACCTGCAATCGTGCTTTCAGCATTTCACTGCATATTTCTTCAAATGCGCCCAGCGTACTGACCTGCGCCATGCGCACTTTAAAGGGCTTGGCCCCCCTGAGCCGCCCGAGATACCACAAAGCGTGCTTTCTGATTTCCGGCATGCCGCGCGCTTCCCCCTTGAGGCTGCACACAAGGCGCACGTGCCGGCGCATCAGTTCGATGTGCGTCTGCACATCAGGCAGGATTTCGCCGTGCCCGATGTACAGCGACAGGCAGGAGGCAAAAATCCACGGCGCGCCCTGCGCGCCCCGCGCAATCATGACGGCGTCGGCCCCCGTTTCACGCAAAAGCCGGACGCTGGCACGGGCCGACAGCGCGTCGCCGCTGGCTATGACCGGAATGTCCACCGCCTGCCGCACCGCCGCCGTCACGCCCGCGTCGCTGTGCCCGCCGTAAAACTGCGAGCGCGTGCGCCCGTGCACGCACAAAAAATCCGCGCCGCTGTCCTGCGCCATGCGCGCAAACTCCACGGCGTTTTTGCTCTGCTCGTCCCAGCCCGCGCGGAACTTGACCGAAAGCGGCACCGGCACCGCGCGCCGCACGGCGCTTATCACCCGGGCGGCCAGCTCGGGCGTGCGCATCAGCGCGCTGCCCTCGCCGTTGCCCGTGATTTTGGGCATCGGGCAGCCCATGTTGATGTCGATGCCGTCGGCGCCGGACAGCTCCAGCGCAATGCGCGCGCCCTCGGCCATCACTTCGGGCTCGCTGCCGAAAATCTGCGCAATGACCGGCCGCTGGCACGGCTGCACCGAAAGCAGCGACGCCGTTTTCCTGTCATGATAAGTCAGCGCCCTGGCGCTGACCATTTCCGTATAGCACAGCCCCGCGCCCTGCTCCATGCACACGGTGCGAAAGGCCGAATCGGTCACGCCCGCCATCGGGCCGAGCACAAAAGGGTTTTTGGCGCACAGCCCCGCGGCCAGCGGCCTCACGAAAGATCCTCCGCCGTCAGCACGCGCGTGCCCAGCACTCGCACGGCCAGATCCTCAAAATACTGCACGTCGGCAGCAAAATCAAAATTGACAATCCCGTGTTTTTCCGCAAGCTCCGGCGTATAATCACACAGGGGGATAATATCAAAATCCCGCGCCTTGCCCTCATAATGGGTGACAAGCGGAAGCACACCCGCCGTTCCGAAAGAGATTTCTCCCGTTTCAGGCACAACGGAAAGCTCACACCACAAAAGGCCGCCCAGCATGGTGTCCATCTGGTGCTGGCCCGACACAAAATTGCCCAGCGAATAGGCGCACAGCGTCTGCCCGCCCCCGGCGCGCGTCAAAAACTCCACCGGCTGCAGGACATGGGGGTGGTGCCCGATAATCACATCGGCGCCCCAGTCGGCCACTTTCTGTGCCAGCGCGCGCTGGCTGTCCGAGGGCTCGGTCTGGTATTCGTTGCCCCAGTGCAGCGACACGATCAGAACGTCGCACTGCGGACGCAGCGCCTGCATGTCGCTCTGTATTTTTTCTTCATCGATGAGCGACACCAGATACGGCGCATCCTCCGGCACCGGAATGCCGTTTGTCCCGTAGGTGTAAGACAAAAAGCCCAGCTTGACGCCCTGCTTTTCCACAATGGCAGGCTCCTGCTGCTGCTCCTGGCTTGCAAAACAGCCCAGCACCGCGTCAAAGCCCTGCGCCCGCACCGCTTCTATCGACGTGAGCAGCCCCTGGCGCCCCTTGTCAAGCGAGTGGTTGCTCGCCAGGTTGACAACGCTGAAGCCGCTTTCCTTCAGCGCCGCAGCCACCTGCGTCGGAGCGCTCAGCATCGGGTACGCGCCCACTTCGCCGGCCAGCGGCACCTCCTGATTGATAAACGCCACGTCGGCCCTGCGCAAAAACGGCGCAATATTCGCGTACAGCGGGGTAAAATCAAAGCCGCCGTCTTCGGTTTCAAAATCATAGGACACCGTGTTGTGCAAAAGGTTGTCCCCCACGGCCGCAATGTGCAGCGTCACCGGCTCGGGCTCGGGTTCGGGCTCGGGCTCGGACTCATCAGGCTGTCCGGCTGCGTTCTCTTCCCCCGACGGCTCGTCCGGCAGGTCCTGCACCGGACGGCAGCCCGGCAGAAGCGCACATATCATCGACGCTGCAAGCAGCAAAAGCAACAGTTTTTTCATATCCCTGGATCCTTTCGTCGTCCTTCCCCTTTATTGTACCAGACAACGCTCCATTTTTCCAGTGCGCGCGCGTTTTTTACCGGATTTGGTTATTTACAGAAAATTTTTTTTTGTTTCATCCGCATGTCATATTTTAAGCCGAAAATGATATCATCAAAAAGATAAGAGCATCTCTTAAGGAGGAATATAGAATGTTTAACCGTAAATCGACAGAAGACAACAATCTGTATGACCCGGTATTTTCACCGGCCGCTTCCAAAAAACACTCTGCCGCCAAAAAAATTGCCAAAGGCGCCGCGGCCCTTGTGCTGGTCGCCTGCATTTCCGTCGGCTCCGTCTGGGGCTACAACACCCTGTTCCCCGCGCAGTCGGACGCCACGGTTTCCAGCAACGCACAAAACGCCCCGTCGGCCAACCAGACCATTTATCTGCCGTCCTACAGCGCCGACGCTCTGACCGCGCCTGAGATCTTCCAGAAGGTCGTGCCCTCCGTGGTGTCCATCACCACGACCGTCCAGAGCTACGGCCAGGTGGGCACCGGCACCGGCACCGGCATCGTGATGACCGAAGACGGATATATCATTACAAACAACCACGTCGTGGAAGACGCGCAGCAGGTGCAGGTTACCCTGAATGACGGCCGCTCTTTTGACGCCGAGATCGTCGGCACTGACGCCAACACCGACATCGCCGTCGTCAAAACCGATGCTTCCGACCTGACGGCCGCCGAATTCGGCGACTCGTCTGCGCTGGTCACCGGCGAGCCGGCCTATGCCATCGGCAACCCCCTTGGCATTCAGTTTGCCGAAACCATGACCGGCGGCATGATTTCTGCCCCCAGCCGCGAAGTAACCATTGACAAGTACGTCATGAACCTTATTCAGGTTGACGCCGC
>CANUCM010000061.1 GCA_947856675.1 uncultured Clostridia bacterium
ACCCGCATGATCCGCTCGAGCATGCTCGACGTGCTGGGCCAGGACTATGTGCGCTTTGCCCGCAGCAAGGGCCTGCGTGAAAAGGTGGTCATTTTCGGCCACGCGATGAAAAACGCCCTCATCCCCGTCATCACGGTGTTCGGCTCGGAGGTCGGCGCGCTGCTCGGCGGCGCCGTCGTCACCGAGACCATCTTCGCCTGGCCGGGCGTCGGGCGCCTCATCGTCAACTCCATCGGCAAGCGCGACTATCCCATGATTCAGGGCGCAACGCTCGTGCTGTGCACCCTGTTTCTGCTCATCAACCTTCTGGTTGACATCGCCTACGCGGGCCTCAACCCGAAGATCCGTCTGGAAAAAAAGTAAGGAGGGGAAAGCGTGAGCCATCAGGAAAATCCAAACACGGCCCCCGCCGCCGTCATCGGCGAGGAGGCGCTCTCGGCCTCCTCCTACTGGCGCGACATTGTGCGCAGCTTCTGCAAAAACAAAATCGCCGTCGTGGGGCTTGTGCTTCTCGTTATCATCATCATTCTGTGCGCGGGCGCCCCGCTGTTTACAAGCTATGACCCCGTCACCGACATGAACCCCAAGGACAAACTGCTGCCCCCGGGCAGTGAGGGTCACATCCTCGGCACCGACGACTACGGCCGCGACATCTGGTCGCGCCTTATTTACGGCGGACGCACCTCGGTGCTGACCGGCGTCATCGTCGCGGTGCTGTCGGCCGCCGCCGGCGTGTTTATCGGCTGCATCAGCGGCTATTTCGGCGGAAAGCTCGACTCGCTGCTCATGCGCTTTACCGACATCATGCTGTCCTTCCCGTTCCTCATCATCGCCATCGCCATCATGGCGGCGCTGGGCGCCAGCCAGAAAAACGTCGTGCTGGCGCTGGCCATCATCGGCTGGCCGGGCTTTGCGCGCCTGACACGCAGCCAGGTGCTCGCCCTCAAGGAACAGGAATACGTCGAGTCGGCCAAGGTCGCGGGCTACAAAAACCTGCGCATCATCTTCAACCACATCCTGCCCAACGCCATGGGCCCCATCATCGTCCAGCTGACGCTGGCCGTCGGCAACGCCATTTTGTCGGCCGCGAGCCTCAACTTCCTCGGCATGGGCGTCGACTCGACGCTGCCCGACTGGGGCGTCATGCTCAACCAGGGCCGCAACTACCTGCAGACCGAGTCCTACCTGACGACCATCCCGGGCGTCGCCATTTCCCTGACCGTGCTCGCCATGAACTGGGTGGGCGACGGCCTGCGCGACGCCTTTGACCCCAGACTGAGAAAGTAGGTGAAGTGTATGGAAAATCGCGCACTGCTTACCGTCAAAAACCTGCGCACCAGCTTTCAGACCCCCGAGGGCGTCGTGCAGTCGGTCGACGGCGTGTCCTTTGACGTCGCCCGCGGCGAAACGCTGGCGCTTGTGGGCGAGTCGGGCTGCGGGAAAACCGTCACCTCACTTTCCCTCATCGGGCTTTTGGCCCCCTCGGCCAGCGTCACGGCCGACGAGCTGAGCTTTGACGGCAAGGATCTTCTGTCCATGGACCGCGAGCAGCGCCGGCTTTTGCGCGGCTCGGGCATTTCCATGATCTTTCAGGAGCCCATGACCTCGCTCAACCCCGTTTACCGCATCGACCGCCAGATCGGCGAGGTCTTTACCTGCCACAACCCGCACATGAGCAAAAAAGAGGTGCACGAGCGCTCGGTCGAGATGCTGCGCCGCGTCGGCGTGCCCAACCCTGAGGAGCGCCTGCGCGTGTACCCCCACCAGCTGTCGGGCGGCCTGCGCCAGCGCGTCATGATCGCCATCGCCCTGGCCGCCGGCGCCCCCCTCGTTATCGCCGACGAGCCGACCACCGCCCTCGACGTCACCATCCAGGCCCAGATTCTGCAGCTGATGCGTGAGCTGCAGCAGGAGAGCGGCATGTCTGTCATCCTCATCACCCACGACTTCGGCGTCGTTTCCCAGCTGGCCCAGCGCGTCGCCGTCATGTACGCCGGCAAAATCGTCGAAGAAGGCTCGGTGGAGGACATTTTCCGCGACCCGTGGCACCCGTATACCAAGCTGCTCATTCTCTCCATTCCGGGAATCAAGGTCAGACGCGGCGGACGGCTGGAGTCCATTTCGGGCGCCGTGCCCAACCCGCTGCGGTTTCCCAAGGGCTGCCGGTTCCACCCGCGCTGCCCCTACGCCATGGACATCTGCCGCGAGCAGCAGCCGCCCGAAACCGAGCAGGACGGCCGCCGCGTCAGCTGCTTTTTAAGGGGGAACGGCCATGCAGAATAACATAGGCTGCAGCATTGAAAACCTCAAGGTGTATTTTCCCGTCAAAACCGGCCTGACCCAGCGCGTCACCGGCCACATCAAGGCCGTCGACGACGTCAGCCTGCAAATCCGCCGCGGAGAAACGCTGGGCCTTGTGGGCGAGTCGGGCTGCGGAAAAACCACCATCGGCCGCGCCATCGTGCGGCTTAACGAGCCGACATCCGGCAAAATACTCTACGACGGCCAGGACATCCTGAAAGCGCGCGGCGACGAGCTTTTCAAGCTGCG
>CANUCM010000062.1 GCA_947856675.1 uncultured Clostridia bacterium
CGGGCGATGATGCCGTCGCGGCACAGGTCGCCGGAAAGCCGGGCGCGCAGCTCGCGGTAGGTGTGCTGCAGCGACGGCATGTCGAGCTGCGAAACGTTGGAAAGATAGCAGCGGTTGAGCACCTCGCAGTAGCCCTCGAGGTCGTTGACGACCAGGCGGCTGGCGTACTGCTTGAAGTAGCGGGCCACGACGCCCGAGCCGGAAAAAAAATCGCCGATGGAAAGGCGGGTCCGGCCCAGCTCCTGCTGCACCGTGTGCAGGGCTTCCCCGATAAAGTCGAGCAGCGAGCGCTTGTTGCCGAGGTATGTAATGACCTGTGAGGTCAGAAATTCCCTGTCTTCGCAGGGAATCAGGCTTTGCTGATTCATGCCAGCCTCCGGAAAAGGGATTGTTTGCGGCCGCAGCGGGCCTTTTTACATTATACCAAAAAAAACGGCGCCAGGCAACGAAAGAGCGGCCGTGCTTGACAGGCGCGGCGCGGAAACGTATAGTGTACAGTATGAAATCATGACGGAGGGATGCAGCATGAGAGAAATACCGGCCTCGCTCATCACGGATGCCGTGCAGCGCATGTGCGTTTCGGCCAACTGCAATCTGCCCGGCGACGTGCGCCGGTGCATTGAACAGAGCCGCGCGTGCGAGCAGTGGCAGCCGGCGCAGGGCATTTTGGACAAAATTATTGAAAACTACGGCATCGCCGAGCAAAACAGCGTGCCCATCTGCCAGGACACCGGCGTGGCGTGCGTGTTTTTGGAGATAGGGCAGGACGTGCACATTGAAGGCCCGCTGCGCGAGGCCGTCGACGAGGGCGTGCGCCGGGGCTATGAGCAGGGGTTTTTGCGCAAGTCGGTGGTGCGCGACCCGCTGGAGCGCGTCAACACGGGCGACAACACCCCCGCGATGCTGTATATCGATTTGGTGCCGGGCGACAAGGTCCGCATCACGGTGGCGCCCAAGGGCTTTGGAAGCGAAAACATGAGCCGCATCAAAATGCTGCGGCCGTCCGACGGCATCGAAGGCGTGCGCGACTTTGTCGTGCAGGCCGTCGAGGAGGCCGGCCCCAACCCCTGCCCGCCCGTCGTTGTGGGCGTCGGCATCGGCGGCACCTTTGACAAAGCGGCGTTTTTGGCCAAAAAAGCGCTGATGCGCCCGCTCGACGTGCGCGCCGAAAAGCCGCTGTACCGCGAGCTGGAGCAGGACCTGCTTGAGCGCGTCAACGCGCTGGGCGTGGGGCCGCAGGGCTTCGGCGGTCGGACGACGGCGCTGGCCGTCAACATCGAATGGCTGCCCACCCACATCGCGGGCCTGCCCGTCGCCGTCAACTTAAACTGCCACGTGACGCGGCATGCAACGGAGGTGCTGTAACATGGAAAAACGCATCACAACCCCGCTGACGCGCCAGCAGGCGCGGACGCTGAAAAGCGGCGACGCCGTGCTGCTGTCGGGCGTCATCTACACGGCGCGCGACGCGGCGCACAAGCGCCTGTGCGAGCTGGCGGCCAGGGGGCAGCCGCTGCCCTTTGACGTGGAAAACGCCGTCATCTACTTTGTCGGCCCCACGCCGGCAAAGCCCGGACAGGCCATCGGCTCGGCCGGCCCGACGACCAGCTACCGCATGGACGCCTATTCGCCCACCCTCATCGCCCTCGGCCTGACCGGCATGATAGGCAAGGGCAAGCGCGGGCCCGAGGTCGTGCAGGCCATGAAAGAGCACGGCGCGGTGTACTTCGGCGCCATCGGCGGCGCGGGCGCTTTGCTGTCGCGCTGCGTGCTCAAAAGCGAGGTCGTGGCCTATGAAGATCTGGGCGCCGAGGCCATCCGCCGGCTGGAGGTGCGCGACCTGCCCGTCACCGTCATCATCGACAGCGAGGGCAGCAATCTGTACGAAACGGGGCGCAAAAACTACCTGGCTTCGGTAAAAAAATAGGTCTTGACAGACGCCGGCTGCATTGTCATAATTGTACTAGAACAAATGGACAAGCTGTATTTTGCAGCCGGGAGGGCAGGAAACAATGGACATCAGCATCAGGCCGGGCACCGATACGCCCATTTACCAGCAAATTGTCGACGCGCTGCAGGAGCGCATCAACACGGGGGCGCTGGCCGAGGGAGAAAAGCTGCCGACAGTGCGGCAGCTGGCCGAGGAGATGGGGCTTGCCAAGGGCACCATCAAGCGCGCGTATGACGAGCTGGAGCGCCGGGGCGCCATCCGCATGACGCAGGGCAAGGGCACGTTTGTGCTGGGGCGCCTGCGCCGCAGCGACAGCCACAAGGAGCAGGCCATGCAGGCCATTGACCGCATGCTCGACGAGCTGGAGAGCCTCAATTTTTCGCTGCGCGAAATCGAGATTTTCTTTGATCTCAAGCTGCGCGGGCGCATGGACCGCGGCACGGGCCTGCGCGTGGCCGTGGCCGACTGCAATGCCGAGTCGCTTTCCATCATCGCCGACCAGCTGGCGGCGGTGCAGGGCATCGAGGTGTTCCGCTTTCTGCTCGACGAGGTGGCGCGCGCGCCGTACAAGCTGAGCGACAGCATGGACCTCATCGTCACGACGGAAAAGCATGTGGCGCAGCTGGGCAGCCTGCTGTCGCAGCCGGAAAAAATCGTCAAGGCGGTGCTGCAGCCGACGCAGGCGACGGTGGTTTCGCTCGTGCGCATGCGCGAGGTCCGGCGCATCGGCATTCTGAGCGTCAGCGAGCAGTACGGGCAGGCCATGCGCCGCGGCGCCGGGGAAATCCTCGGCGAGGGCTGCCAGTTTGAAATGCGCTTTTTCGGCCAGCCGGGGTTTGAGGCCTTTCTCAGCCGGCAGGGGGCCGTGCTCGTGCCGGCAGGGCACATGAAATACTGCTCGGCCGAGGAGGCCGACTGGCTGCACCGCTTCAGCCGCCATGCGGCGGTGGCGTCGTATGAGGTGCAAATCGACGCCGGGTCGTTTATGTACCTGCGCGACCGCATCGAGCAGCTGCAGCGCCGCTACAGAAAAAAACCGTAACGCTTTGGTTTATCCGCAAAGCCCGCCGGGCTTTGCGGATTTTTTTTAAAAGCTTCTTGACATATGAAATAGAACAATGTATTCTATAGGCATATAACAAGTTGCGTTACAGGCTACGAGAATCAAAAAAGAGGTGCGATATGAGCAACAAAAAGAAGCTGGTCATCGGCGTTATCGGCGCCGACGTGCACGCTGTGGGCATTCAGATTCTGTACCACGCCTTTCAGGACGCCGGATTTGACGTGACAAACCTCGGCGTGATGGTTTCGCAGGAGGAGTATATCGCGGCGGCCATCGAGACCAATGCCGACGCCATTGTGGTGTCCTCGCTGTACGGGCAGGGCGAGCTCGACTGCCGCGGCATGCGTGAAAAGTGCGACGAGGCGGGGCTCAAGGGGATTTTGCTGTACGTCGGCGGCAACATTGTCATCGGCAAGCAGGACTTTGCCGATGTGGAAAAGCGCTTTAAGGCCATGGGCTTTGACCGCGCCTTCCCGCCGGGGACGCTGCCCGAGACCACCATCAAGGCGCTGAAAGAGGATCTCAAGGTCGAAGACTGAGGAGTGTGGCGCGTCCATGAAACCTGTATTACTCATTGACTTTGGCAGCACCTACACCAAGGTGACGGCCGTCGATGCCGACGCGGGCGAGCTTCTGGGCACGGCGGCGGCGTACACGACGGTGCAGACCGACATCAACGACGGGCTGGAAAACGCGCTTGCGCTGCTGCGCGAAAAGACGGGGCCTTTGGAGTTTTGCGAGCGCTACGCCTGTTCGTCCGCGGCGGGCGGGCTGCGCATGATGGCGTGCGGGCTGGTGCCCGAGCTGACGGCCGCGGCGGCGCGGCAGGCCAGCCTGGGCGCGGGCGCCAAGGTCATCAAGGTCTATTCCTTCCAGCTCAACGAGGACGACGCGGAGGAAATCGCGGCGCAAAAGCCCGACATTTTCCTGCTGGCGGGCGGAACCGACGGCGGCAACACCGAGGTCATTCTGCACAACGCGCGCGTTCTGGCCGGGGTGGGGGGCGAGTTCCCCGTCATCATTGCGGGCAACCGCACGGCGGCGCGGCAGTGCCAGCGCATTTTGGAAAACCGCCAGACCTTTGTGTGCGAAAACGTCATGCCGCGCTTCGGCACGCTCAACATCGAGCCGACGCAGGCGCGCATCCGCGAGGTGTTTCTCGACCGCATTGTCAAGGCCAAGGGCCTGTCGCGGGCCAGCGAGCTGATTTCGGGCATCATGATGCCGACGCCGTCGGCCATGATGGAAGCCATGCAGCTGCTGGCCGAGGGCTGCGAGGGTGAAAAAGGCATCGGCGATCTGGTCGCGGTCGACGTCGGCGGCGCCACGACCGATGTGTATTCCATTGCCGACGGCATGCCGCGCGGCATGCAGACGGTGTACAAGGGGCTGCCCGAGCCCTATGTCAAGCGCACGGTCGAGGGCGACATCGGCATGCGCTACAGCATCCACGGCATTGTGCAGGCGGCGGGGCTTGCGCGGGTCAGCCAGCTTTCGGGGCTGAGCGAGCAGCGCGCGGCCGAGCTTGTTGACAGGCTCGCGCAGTTTACCGACACGCTGCCCGACACCGACGAGCTTGCGCGGCTGGATTTTGCGCTGGCGTCGCTCGCGGTGGAAACGGCGGTGACCCGCCACGCCGGCGTCATGGAGGAGGCCTATACCATGATGGGGCTGACCTATGTGCAGACGGGCAAGGACCTGCGCGACGTTCGCCAGATTGTCGTGACGGGCGGATCGCTCATCCACACGCCGCGCGCCAAAGAAATTGCCGCGCATGCGATGCAAAACCCGCAAAAGCCCATGAACCTTCTGCCGCAGAAGGCAAAAATCCGCGTCGACCGCCGGTACATTCTGGCAGCGATGGGCCTTTTGTCGCGCACGGCCCCGCAGACGGCGCTCAGAATTATGAAAAAGGAGCTTACAAGCGATGGAAGTGCAGAATAAACGAATTCCCGACGGCGAGTTTTACAAGCTGAGGGAAGAGATCCTCAGCCAGTGGCCCACCGGCAAGCAGGTCAATTTGCAGGAGGCCTTTGATTATCACAAAAAGCTGCCGGAGAGCAAGGTGTTTACCTACAAGCTCAACAAGGCGAAAAAAGAGGGCCGGACGCTGACCCAGCCGCGCGCGGGCGTGGCGCTCATCAAGGAGCACATCGAGCTTCTGACCCACCTGCAGGACAAGGGCGAGGCCGACCTTCTGCCCACGACCATTGACAGCTATACCCGCCAGAACCGCTATGAAGAGGCGGAAAACGGCATTTTGGAGTCCATCAAGTCGCAGCGCTCGATGCTCAACGGCTTCCCGGCCGTCAACCACGGCATTTCGGGCTGCCGCCAGGTCATCGAAAGCCTGGACATTCCCGTGCAGGTGCGTCACGGCACGCCGGACGCCCGCCTGCTGACCGAAATCACCTATGCCGGCGGCTTTACCAGCTATGAGGGCGGCGGCATTTCCTACAACCTGCCCTACGCCAAGAGCGTGCCCATGGAGCGCACCATCCGCGACTGGCAGTATGTCGACCGCCTGACCGGCATTTACGAGGAGGCCGGCGCGCCCATCAACCGCGAGCCGTACGGCCCGCTGACCGGAACGCTGGTGCCGCCGTGCATTTCGCACGCTGTCGCCATCATCGAGGCGCTGCTCGCGGCCGAACAGGGCGTCAAGAACATCACCGTCGGCTACGGCCAGTGCGGCAACCTCGTGCAGGACGTCGCGGCCATCCGCGTGCTCGAGGAGCTGACCGACGAATACCTTGCAAAATACGGCTATTCCGACGTGATTGTCACCACGGTGCTGCACCAGTGGATGGGCGGCTTCCCGCAGGACGAGGCCAAGGCCTTCGGCGTCATTTCGTGGGG
>CANUCM010000063.1 GCA_947856675.1 uncultured Clostridia bacterium
TTCGTTCAAAAAGATGTTGCTGATGGCACTGTCCTCGATCTTAAAGCACTTCATATCCTGCCCGCCGATGTCGATGATAAAGTCGACGTCGGGCATAAAGTGCTTGGCGGCCGTAAAGTGGGCCACCGTCTCCACCAGGCCGCGGTCGCAGTGGAAGGCGTTTTTCACCAGTTCCTCGCCGTAGCCGGTCGTCGTCACGCTGGCGATCTGCAGCCCGGGGTGGTCCTTGTACAGTTTCAGCAGCGTCTCGCGCACCAGCGGGATGGGGTTGCCCAGGTTGGGGCGGTAGCTTTCAAACAAAATGTTGGCGTTTTCATCAATGACCACCAGCTTGATGGTGGTGGAACCCGAGTCGATGCCGATGTGCACCGGCCCGCACTGCGCGCCAAACGGCAGGCAGGGCACCGACGCTTTAAGGTGCCGCGCGTGGAAGGCCTCGTACTCGTCCTGGTTGGCAAACAGGGGCGGCAGGCTCACATAGGTGGCGGTGGCGCTGTAGTCGTCCAGGCGGCGGGCGACTTCGTGCAGGTCGCACACTTCGTCGGCGTAGTACGCCGCGCCCAGCGCCACAAACAGCAGGCTGTTGTGCGGGCAAAGGCCGTGCACGCCCAGCGTTTTGTCAAAACTCTCGCGCAATGTCTTGCTGAAAGTCAGCGGCCCGCCCAGGTACAGCACGTTGCCCTGGATGGGCCGGCCCTGGGCCAGGCCCGCGATGGTCTGGTTGACGACGGCCTGGTAGATGGACGCCGCAATGTCGCCGGCCTGCGCGCCCTGGTTGATCAGCGGCTGGATGTCGCTTTTGGCAAACACGCCGCAGCGCGAGGCGATGTCGTAACGCCGCGTGCTGCGCGAAGCCGCCTTGTCAAGCTCGTCGGGCGTCATGCCCAAAAGCGTGCCCATCTGGTCGATAAAAGCGCCCGTGCCGCCGGCGCACGAGCCGTTCATGCGCACCTCGACCCCGCCCGTCAAAAACAGGATTTTCGCGTCTTCCCCGCCCAGCTCGATGATGACGTCGCACATCGCGTTCCGGCGCTCGGCGCACAGGCGCGTGGCGTACACCTCCTGCACAAAGGGAATGCCGCAAAAATCGGCAAGGCCCATGCCCGCCGACCCCGACACCGAAAGGGCGAGGCTTTTGACATGCAGCGTGCCCGCCACACGGCGCAAAAGCTCCGCCGCCCGCGGCGCAATGTGCGAATAGTGCCGCTCGTAGGTCTTGTACAGCACCTGGCCGTCGTCCGACAGCACAACGCACTTGATGGTGGTGGAGCCAATGTCCAGACCTGCGCGCATACATGCCCTCCTCCCTGATTGCTTAGAATAACTAATTATTTTCATCCTATTATAATCCACGCGCGGGAAAATTACAACCGCAACTTTTGCCCATGTCTTTTTCTTGCGCCCCGGCATGCGGATATGGTATACTGAAACCGAAACAACAGCCTTTGAAAAACGGGCGGGGAGGAAAGCGAGCGCATGAAAATCATCAGGGCCAGGGATTACAACGACATGAGCCGCAAGGCGGCCAACATCATTTCGGCGCAGATCATCCTGCAGCCCGGCTGCGTGCTCGGCCTGTGCAGCGGCGCCACCCCCATCGGCACATACGAGCAGCTGGTGCGCTGGTATGACAAGGGCGACCTCGACTTTTCCGGCGTGCGCGCCGTGTGCCTCGACGAGTATGTCGGCGTGCCCCGCGGCGACCCGCACAGCTTCCGGTATTTTCTCAGCAGCTGCCTGTTTGACTGCGTCAACATCCGGCCGGAAAACGTCTTTGTGCCCGACGGCATGGCCGGGGATCTCGCCGCCGAGTGCGGGCGCTATGACCGCACCATCGCCTCGATGGGCGGCATCGACCTGCAGCTGCTCGGCCTGGGCTACAACGGCCACATCGGCTTTAACGAGCCGGGCGCCGCCTTTGAAAAGGACACCCACTGCGTGCGCCTGGCCGAAAGCACCCGCCGCGCCAACGCGCGCTATTTTGACAACATGCACCTTGTCCCCTCAAAAGCCATCACGCTGGGCATCAAGCCCATCATGCAGGCGAGAAAAATCCTGCTCATCGTCAGCGGAGAGGACAAAAGCTATGTGCTCGAGCAGGCGCTGCTCGGCCCGGTCACGCCGCGCGTGCCCGCGTCCATTCTGCAGCTGCACCCCGACGTCACCGTCATTGAGTACGGGGCCATGCCGTAAACAGACGAAAACCGCCTTCCCGCAGCCCGCGGGAAGGCGGTCTTTTTTTTGCTTTTATTTTTTCGTGCCCAGGCCGGCCGTTGCCAGAAGGTTTGTGTCAAAGCTGGAGGTCAGCGAGCTTTGCTCGCGGCTGCGCTTGAGGGCCAGCGCGACAAGCTCGTCGAGCAGCGCGGAAAAGCTCAGGCCCGAGGCCTCCCACAGGTAAAAGGCCAGGCTGCCGGGAATGGTGTTGATTTCGTTGACCAGAAGCTCGCCGGTTTTGTCATCCAGCATCAAATCGACGCGTGAGCAGCCGCTGGCGTCGATGGCCAGAAAGGCCTGCGCGGCAAGCTCCCGCGCCCGCGCGGCCAGCGCTTCGGGCAGCTCGGCGGGCACCCTGCGCGAAAGCGACTGCATGCCCGCGCCCGACTTTGCCCCGCCCGCGGGCTGCTTTGCCCCTTTGGCGCCCTTGCCGCCCGACTGGTATTTGTCGGCGTAGCTTAAAAAGTCGCCGGCGCCCAGCGGCTCCTCGCACACGCTCGTGCGCACCCCGTCGCGGTCGCCCAGCACCGCGCAGTTGATTTCGCGCAGGTTCTGCACCGTGCGCTCGCACAAAACGGCGGGGGAATACAGCAAAGCGTCGGCGATTTTGCGCTCAAGCTCGCCTGCGGTGCGGGCGCGGCCCACGCCGACGCTCGAGCCGAGGTTGACCGGCTTGACGATGACGTCGCCGCCCAGCGATTCAAACGCCTCATGCGCCACGCTTGCGGGCGCGGCGTAAAACTGCGGCGCGGCAATGCGCTGCCCCTCGGCCACGGGCACCCCGGCGGCGCGGAACAGGCATTTCATCATCCATTTGTCCATGCCGGCGGCGCTGGCGGCCACGCCGCAGCCGGCGTACGGCACGCCGAGGTACTCCAAAAAGCCCTGCAGCGCGCCGTCCTCAACGCCCGTGCCGTGCACGACGGGCAGCGCCACGTCCAGCTCGGCGGCGGCGCGGCTGCCAAAGCGCGGCGCCGGCCAGCGCAGCAAAACGCACCGTGCCCCGTCGCGCGCAGGCAGCACCTGCTGCGCCCGGCGCAAAGCGTCCGGCACGTCGCGCCACACCGCGATGTCGCCAAGGTGCCCGCCGGTAAAAAAGGCGTTGTCCTTTGTGATGTACACCGGGATGATCTCGTACTTGCTGCGGTCGAGCGCCGCGATGGCCTGCATGGCCGAAATGACCGAAACCTCATGCTCGACGGTTTTGCCGCCGAAAAACACGCCGACGCGGATTTTCATGCAAAAAGCCCCCTGTTATCTGTAGTTGTCGGGCAGGTCGTTGAGCAGCAGCACGGTGCGCTGCGCGCCGCCGGGCAGGGACGCGGCAAAGGCCAGGCCGTCGCGCACGTCGTCAAAGACCGCGATGCGCCGCTCGTCAAACCCGGCCGAAAGCAGCCCCTCGCGAATGGGCGGCGCCTGCCGCCGGCCGATGAGCACGGCGTAGTCGCACGCCGCAGCCGCGCGCCGGCCCAGCTCGGTGTTGAGCGCCTGCTGGCGCCCGCCCAGCTCGACCAGCCCGGGCGTGATGACAATGCGCCCCCCCGCGGGAAACCCGGCCAGCGTCTCAAGCGCCACGGCCGCGCCCTCGGGGTTTGAATTGTATGCGTCGTCAATCAGGGTGTAGCCGGCGCCCTGCTTAAGCTCCAGCCGGTGCTCGACGCTGCGCAGGCGCGCAAGGGGCGCGCGCAGCGCGTGCAGCGGAATGCCCAGCCGGTGCGCGCAGGCCAGGGCCAGCGCCGCGTTTTGCAGGTTGGCGCGGCCCAAAAGCCGCGTTTCAAAGCGTTCTGACGTGCCGTCGGGCGCGTGCAGGCAAAAGCTCGTGCCCTGCGGCGACACACAGGCGTCGCTGACGCGGTATTCGCACGCCCCGCCGCGGCCGCAGCGGATGATGTGCCCCTCATAGCCGCGCCCGGCGATGGCCTCGCAGTCCCAGTTTAAAACCGTGTCGCCGCCGCGCGCGCGCACGCTGTCATACAGCTCGAGCTTGGTGCGCGCGATGGCCTCGTGCGAGCCGAAGGTTTCAAGATGCTGCTCGCCGATGGCCGTGATAATGCCCATGTCCGGCTGCACAAGCTCGCAGATCTCGGCGATGTCGCCCGTGTGGCGCGCCCCCATTTCGCACAAAAAGATTTCATGCGTGGGCAAAAGCCCCTCGCGCACGGCGCGCGTTACGCCCAGCGTGGTATTGAAGTTGCCCGGCGTCATGTAAACGTGCCGGAAGGGCGACAAAAGGGCGTACAGGTAGTGCTTGACGCTGGTTTTGCCGTAGCTGCCCGTAATGCCCAC
>CANUCM010000064.1 GCA_947856675.1 uncultured Clostridia bacterium
TACTGCGGATATTCCAAAAGCCCGCTGTAGTGGCTTTCTTCGGTAAAACAGACGTCTTCGGCCAGCACGCCGGGCACCATGCGGCACACGGCGTCGGACACGGCCATGGCGGCAATTTCTCCGCCGGTCAGGACAAAATCGCCCAGAGAGATTTCTTCATCGACGCAGCAGTCGATAAAGCGGCGGTCTATCCCCTCATAGTGGCCGCATACAATGATAAACCGGCCGCGCTGCAAAAGCTCACGCGCCTTGGCCTGGGTAAAAGGGATGCCCTGGGCGCTCATCATGACGGTGTGCACCGGCTGGCCGTCCTTGACTGCCTCAAGGCAGCGGAACAGCGGCTCGCACTGCATGACCATGCCGCGTCCGCCGCCGTAGGGATAATCGTCGGTGCGCCCGTGCCGGTCGGGGGTGTAGTCGCGGATGTTGTGGGCGGCAATGGACAAAAGGCCCTTGTCACGGCCCCGCCCGATAATGCTGCTGCCCAGTACGGCCTCTATCACCTCGGGAAACAGGGTCAGAATGTCAATTTTCATCGGGCAGCATCCCTTCGATGGTGCGCAGCGTCAGGCGCCGGGCATCAAAGTCCACATCCTCCTCAAACTCCTCCACGGCAGGAATGAGGATCTCCTGCCCGCCGGATGTGACGACATACAAATCGCTCCCCGGCATTTCCCGCACGTCGGTCAGCGTGCCGATAATGCGTCCGGTGCGGCTGTCGAAAACGTCAAAGCCAAACAGGTCGCTGTAAAAGAAATGGCCGTCGGGCAGGGAAATGTCGTCACGCAGGGCGCAGACCACGCGGTTTTTCAAGGCTTGCGCATCGTCAAGGCTGCGCACGCCCTCCAGCGTCAAAAGCGCAAAGCGCTGGTGCATGCGGAAAGCCGCAAGCCCGACAGGCCGCGCATCAATGTAAACCGTGCGCAGCGAAGAAAGAACCTCGCGCGCGTCGCACCACGGGTCGAGCTTTACCTCTCCGCGCACGCCATGGGTGTTGATAATTTTGCCGATTTCCAGATATTTTTGCATAAAACCATCCTGAAAGTTCTTTTTCTGGTTAACAGTATACCATCTGGCGGCGGTGCTTTCAATGAAAAATCCTGTGACAAAGCAGGTAAAAGTGCACAATTCACTGCAAATGGTTTTGGGAAAAACACGACGTGCCGAAAGTTTGCAAAGCGGCGGCAAAAAACCCCCGGCCGGAGGCCGGGGGGTTTGCGTGTAAAATTATTTGCCGTCGTTGACCCGGATGCAGGAAACATAGTGACCGGGCTCTTTTTCGATGAGCTGGGGCACAATGCGTTTGCAATCTTCGCAGGCCATGGGGCAGCGGGTGTGGAAGGTGCAGCCGGAGGGCGGATTGACGGGGCTGGGAATGTCCCCTTCAAGCGCCGGGCGTTCATCCTGGAACTTTTTGCCGCCGATTTCAGGAATGGAGGACAAAAGCGCCTTGGTGTACGGGTGCTGCGGGTTGGAGAACAGACGCTTTTTGTCGCACAGCTCCACGACTTTGCCAAGGTACATAACGGCCACGCGGTCAGAAATGTATTCGACAACGCCCAGGTCGTGCGAGATGAACAGAAGCGTCAGCTCATACTGCTTTTTGAGGTCGACGAGCAGGTTGATGATCTGGGACTGGATGGACACGTCGAGCGCCGAAACCGGCTCGTCGCACACGATCATTTTCGGGCCGACCGACAGGGCGCGGGCAATGCCGATGCGCTGGCGCTGGCCGCCGGAAAACTCGTGGGGATAGCGGTTCATAAAGGCCTTGTTGATGCCGCAGGTTTCCATGAGTTCGACGATGCGGCGCAGGCGGCCTTCGCTTCCGCCCGGGCAGGTTTTCATGGTGTCCATGGGCTCGGCGATGATGTCGGCCACCGTCATGCGGGGGTTCAGGCTGGCGTAGGGATCCTGGAACATGATCTGCATGTTGCGGCGGATGGGGCGCATCTGCTTGTCGCTCAGGTTGGTGATGTCCTGGCCGTCAAAGACAATGCGGCCCTCGGTCGGCTGAATGAGCTTCATGATGGTGCGGCCCAGCGTCGACTTGCCGCAGCCGGATTCGCCGACGATGCCCAGCGTTTCGCCGTATTTGGCGTGCAGGTCGACGCCGTCAACAGCCTTGACAAACTTTTTCTCGCCGCTGAACAGCTGCGAGCTTTTCACAGGGAACCACTTGCGCAGTCCCTGGACTTCCAAGATATTTTCCGAAGTATGGCTCATCGCTGGCCCTCCCATTTCGAAGTGTACTTGTGGCAGCGGACCTTGCGGCCGTTTTCTTCCAAAAGCTCGGGCTCAGACTGGCGGCACAGGTCGGTTGCATATTCGCAGCGGGGAGCAAACAGGCAGCCCTCGTGCTTTTTGAGCAGGTTGGGGACCATGCCCTCGATCATGTACAGCTTATCCTGCCCCTTGCCGACGTGCGGGATGGATTTGAGCAGAGCTTCGGTATAGGGGTGCAGGGGCTTTTCAAACAGGGCGCTTTCGGTTGCTTCCTCCACGATGCGGCCGGCATACATGACGATGATGCGGTCCGCGACTTCCGAAATGACGGCCAGGTCGTGGGTGATGAGCATGACAGACATTCCGAGCTGGCGTTTGAGCTTGTTGATGAGCTTGAGGATCTGTGCCTGCACGGTCACGTCCAGGGCGGTGGTCGGCTCGTCGCAGATGAGCAGCTGCGGGTCGCAGGCCAGGGCCATGGCGATCATGACGCGCTGGCGCATGCCGCCGGACAGCTGGTGGGGATACTCGCGATAGCGCTGCTCGGGCAGCGGAATGTTGACCAGCTGCAAAAGCTCAATGGTTTTCTTTTTGGCCTCATGCCGGCTGAGGCCCTTGTGGATACGCAGCGTTTCGTCGATCTGGTTTCCGACGGTGTAGACCGGGTTTAAGCTGGTCATGGGTTCCTGGAAAATCATTGAAATGCGTTCGCCGCGGATTTTTTTCATTTCGTGCTTGCTTTTTTCCAGCAGGTTTTCGCCGTCAAACAAAATCTTTCCCGAAACGACTTTGCCCGGAGGGGCGACCAGATTGAGAATGGAAAAGGCGGTGACGCTTTTTCCGCAGCCCGACTCGCCGACAACGCCCAGCGTTTCACCCCGGTCAATGGAGAAAGAAACGTGATCCACGGCGGTCAGGATGCCGTCATCCAGCTTAAACTGTGTGACAAGGTCCTGAACGTCCAACAGTTTTTGATTGTCCATGGTTCTTCCTCCTTACAGATTTTTAAGCTTGGGATCGAGCGCGTCGCGCACGCCGTCGCCCAGGGTGTTGAAGGCCAGCACGACGATCATGATGGCCAGGCCGGGGAAGAAGCTGAAGGCGACGTTCTGACGGATAAACTT
>CANUCM010000065.1 GCA_947856675.1 uncultured Clostridia bacterium
AAACCCGCAAACCCTTGCGCCGCAACGGGTCTTTAATCCAGTGGCTTCATCGTCGGGAACAGCAAAACATCACGTATGGACGGACTGTTGGTTAACAGCATCACAAGACGGTCCACGCCGATGCCGCACCCGCCCGTCGGCGGCATGCCGTATTCCATGGCGGTCAGGAAGTCCTCATCCATTTCGCTGGCCTCCGTGTCGCCCAGGGCGCGCAGGCGCATCTGGTTTTCAAACCGCTCACGCTGATCGATGGGGTCGTTGAGCTCGGAAAAGGCATTGGCCACTTCCCAGCCATTCATATACAGCTCAAAACGCTGCGTTAAGGCAGGGTTGTCCGGGTCTTTTTTCGCCAGCGGCGAAATTTCAATCGGGTGCGAAACGATAAACGTGGGCTGCACCAGCTTGTCCTCACAAAACTCCTCAAACAGCAGCGACAAAACGTCGCCCTTTCCGTGCTTGGGTTCCAGCTTGATGTGGTGCTCCTCCGCCAGGGCCTTGGCCTGCTCAAAGGTTTCCACCTTGTCAAAATCAATGCCGGAATACTTGCGCAGCGCCTCGGTCATGGTCAGCCGCTCAAACGGCTTGCTCACATCGATGACCTTGTCGCCATAGGTCAGCTCGGCCGATCCCGTAACCGAGAGGGCCAGATGCCGCACCAGGCTTTCCGTCAGCTCCATCATGCCGTGAATGTCCGTATAGGCCTCGTACAGCTCGATGGTGGTAAACTCGGGGTTGTGACGGGTGTCCATGCCCTCGTTGCGGAAAATCCGGCCGATTTCATACACTTTTTCAAACCCGCCGACAATCAGGCGCTTGAGATGCAGTTCCGTCGCGATGCGCAGGTACATGTCGAGGTTGAGCGCATTGTGATGCGTCACAAAGGGACGCGCCGTCGCGCCGCCCTGCACCGTATTGAGCACCGGCGTTTCCACCTCAATGTAACCGCGCCCGTCCATAAAGGAACGGATTTCGCGAATGGCCAGCGACCGCTTGACAAAGGTTTCACGCACCTCGGGATTTACGATAAGATCCACGTAGCGCTGGCGGTAGCGCATGTCAACGTCCTTCAGCCCGTGGTATTTTTCGGGCAGCGGCAGCAGCGACTTGCTCAAAAGCGTCAGCTCGGTCACGTGCACCGACACCTCGCCGCGGCGGGTGCGGAACACATATCCCCGCACGCCCACAATGTCGCCGATGTCCAGGCGCTTAAAGCGCTCATACCCCTCTGTCCCCAGCGCGTCCACCTTGACGTACAGCTGAATGCGGCCTTCCTGATCCTGCAGGTCGCAGAAGGTCGCCTTGCCCATTTCGCGCTTGGACATGATGCGCCCCGCCAGCGACACCGTCTGATTTTCCATCTCGTCAAAATGCTCGGTAATGTCGCGGCTGTGATGGGTGCGCTCATACCGCACCTCACGGAAGGGGTCGCGGCCTTCTTCCTGAAGGCGGAGAAGCTTTTCACGGCGGATACGCAGGATTTCGCGCATTTCCTGCGCGGACGGCTCCTGATCGCCGGCAACCGGTCTTTCGTTTTCCTGATTCATTCTATCCGACTCCTACTTGGAAATTTCCAATATTTTATACTCAACATTGCCGACAGGGGCTTCCACCACAGCAATTTCCCCGATGCGTTTGCCTATTATGGCGCGGCCGAACGGCGACTCATCCGAAATACGGCTCATGCCGGGATTGGCCTCCTGCGAGCCCACTATCTGATATTCTTCCACGCTGCCGTCCTCCAGGCTCTGCACCTTGACGCGCACGCCGGCCGAAACTTCCTGCGTTGAAATTTCATCTTCGCTGATCACCACATAGTTGCTCAGCACGTTTTCCAGCTCGGCAATGCGGGAATACAGCTTCCCCTGTTCGTTTTTTGCCTCATCGTATTCGCTGTTTTCCGAAAGGTCGCCAAAAGAACGGGCCTCTTTTATCAGCTCGGCCACCTCTTTTTCGCGCACGGTTTTCAGGTGTTCCAGCTCCTGCCGCAATTCTTCCAGTCTTTCCTTGGTCAGTTTAAACTGCTTCTGCATAGTGTCCTCCCTGACGGCATACACCGCCAATTATATAATAGTCCTTATTATATTAACGCTCCCCTGCTCTGTCAAGGGGAGCGCCGCTTCTCGATTTTCAGTACAATCTCGCTGGACGGCAGGCCGCCGCACAGGTACAGCGCCGCCGCAAAATCACTTTCGTCGGCCTGCCCTGGCTTGCGCCCCGCAATGCCCGGCGCGCACGACAGCCGGAAGCAGTACTCCGTCCCGCCGCAGCCGGCGAGCGGCGCACCGGTCAGGTTGCACACCGCGCCATATCCCGAAAGGTCCTCGCCCGTCTGTTCAAAAACCACTGCCGCGCTGCAGGCGTCGGACTGCGGCAGCTGCTCGGCAATGCCGTATTCTTCAAACAGCCTGCGGCGCAGCGCAGGCGCCGGCACCCGTGTACACACCCGGACGCTGCGGACCCTGCGCGCCAGAGTCAGCGCGCACGACTGAACATCCCGGCCCGCGCGCTCGGCAATCAGGGTGACGCCCGATTTTTCCGGCGGCGACGCCGTGCTGCGCAGCGCTTCCAGCGCCGCCTCGGCTCCGAACCCCTGCAGGGCCTGCCGGCTCTCGATGCGGGCGATCCCCGCTTCTTTTGCCGCCTGCAGCGCCTGCTCCGGAAACACCGCGCGGCGCACGCCCCGCTGCCGTAAAAGCGACATGCACCGGCGCAGCCTGCGCCGGACCAGGCCGTCACCCGATTTTTCCGGCAGCGTCAGCGCCACATGCACAAACATCGCCATACGCACCGTATCGGTTTCGCAGGCAATGGCGCCGCGCGGCCAAAAGCGCAGCTTAAATGCCTGCCAAAGTCCCGCCGGCTTTTCCCGCCGCACCGTCACAATTCCGAACATACCCTCTCACCGCCGCTTCAGACTGGCCGGGCCAAAACCCGCCTGTCTGAAGTTTATGCGCTGCCGTCCCGTGACAGAACAGCAGCCCTGTGAAAACGGCGTCGCCGTCTGCACAGGGCCGGCATCCGCGCCCGTTTTGCCGGGCCTTGCGGACTGCTGCGGTATTTTACTGCGGCTGAGCGGTGAGAACTGTGATGGCTTCCTGCAGCTGCACATCCTCCTCCGGTGTCAGCTCATAAAAGCGCATCAGGTCTTCCTCTGACATCTCGACCTCGCGATCGGGTGTTACCCCCGTGCCCGCCAGGCTGACGCCCTTGGGCGTATAGTAACGCGCAATGGACAGGTTGATGCTGGAGCCGTCCTCCATTGTGATAAGGTTCTGCGCATACCCCTTGCCGCCCGTGTGTTCGCCGACAACGGTGGCAACGCCGTATTCCTGCAGCGCCGCCGCAAAAAACTCCGCGGCCGAAATGGAATATTCGTTGGTGATGACCGCCATCGGCAAATCCACACACTCCGCATCCGAAGTGTAGCTGCGGCTGCGCCCGTCCTTGTAGCTCATGCTGATAATGCTGCCTTCCGGCAGCAGCTTGTCGAGCATGTTGCTCATCACTTCGACATATCCGCCGGGGTTAAAGCGCACATCAAAAATCAGGGAAGTCGCGCCCTGCGAAAGCAGCTCGTCCAGCTTCTGCTCAAACTCCGCGTCGACGTTGTTTTCAAAGCCCGCTATCGAAAGGTATCCGATGCCGCCTTCCAGCATTTTCGCGGTGATCTGCTCGTTGTACACTTCCTCGCGCGTCACGGTGAAATCCAGCGTTTCTCCGCCGCGCAGCACGGTCAGCACGACCTGTGTTCCCTGTTCGCCCCGGACCGCCGCCACCATGTCATCATAGGTCTCAAAGTCACGCACCGCGACCCCGTCGACCGCTTCGAGCACATCCAGCGGCTGAATGCCCGCACGCTGCGCCGGCCCGTCACGGGTGACGCTCGTAATCTGATATTCGCTGCCCTCGGCGTACGAAATGGTCACCCCGACGCCCACATAGGAGTTCTGATCCTCTTCCAGCAGCGCCTGGGTCTGCTCCGCCGTATAATACCCCGACCAGCGATCGCCCAGCGCGTCGATATATCCCGCCACGGCGCCGTCAATCAGCGCCTGCTCATCGTACTCCCCGACAAAATACTGGTCCACATAGCCTGCCGCTTCCTTGAGCTTTTTATACTGGCTTTCCAGCTCCTGCAGATTGCTCAGGCGCATTTCATAGTATTCCGACGAAACAAAAAACGTGATGTTGAATGTGGCCACGGCCACCAGGAGCAGCTGCATCAGCGCCACTCCCAGGCCGATTGTGCGTTTCTTTTTCATGTAAGACTCCTCGCTGTGCCGCTAGCGGTTGAACTTGCTTGCAGGGTTAATTGAACTTGCTCATGGGATCAATGGTGTTCCCGTTTTCAATAATTTCAAAATGCAGGTGCGGGCCGGTCGAATACCCGGTCGAGCCCACATATCCAATCACGTCGCCCCGGCTGACGGTGTCTCCCTTGCTGACGCCCCGGCGGCTCATGTGCGCATACAGCGTCGAAACCCCGCCGCCGTGGTTGATGACCACATAGTTGCCGTAGGCGTTGCTGTACGTCGAGGTGACCACCGTACCGTCATTGGCCGCGTAAATCTTGGTCCCCGTGCTCGCGCGCAGGTCCACGCCGGTATGCAGCTTGTACACCCCCGTAATCGGATGGTAGCGCATGCCGTACGGGCAGGTGACATATGTGTTGCTCGCCGGCAGCGGCCAGAAAAACTCGCCGCCGACAAACGACGACTGGCTGGCCAGCTCGGCAATCATCTTCTTGATCTCTTCGTTTAAGCGGTCTTCCTCCGCCTCAATCTGCGCATAGGCCTGCTTGGCGTCGCTCTCGGCGTTTTCGAGGTCCTGCATGGACTTGTCCTTTGCGCTGCGCTCGGCGTCCAGCTGCTGCTTGTTGGTCTCAAGCAGGGACAGCTGCTCCTGCTGCTCGGCCTGATCCTGCTCCAGCTCCGCCTTGCTCGCCGCAATCTGCTCGGCCAGCGTGCGCAGCTCGTCAAACATCTTCTGCTCGTAAGTCGATATCTGCGAAACGATCTCATACCGCGACAAAAAGTCAGAAAAATCATCGGCCGAAAGCAGAATGTTCAAATAGCTCAGGCTCCCGTTTTCCACCATGAAGCGCACGCGGGATTTCATGTTTTCATACTGCTCGTCCCGTTCCTGCTCCGCCTGCTCCAGCTCGGCCTGCTTGGCGGTAATCTGTTCGCCCAGGCTCTGCACCAGCTGCTCCTGCAGCGTGATCTCCTTTTCGGCGACCTCGATCCGCTCATCCAGCTTTTCAATCTGCTGCAGTATGGCCGTCTTGTCCTTTGCCAGCTCGTCGATTTCCGCTTCCAGCTCGTCTTTCCGGTCTCCGGCCTGCGACAGCTCGTCGCGCAAATCATCAATCTCGTCCTGCGAAGCCGCCCCAACCGGCATGGCGCTCAGCACAAAGCTCAGCAGCATAAGTGCCGCAAGAAAGCCCGCGAGCAGGCCGGCGCCGGTACGCACAATACGGGCGCGCCGATCGGTGCGCGGCCCGGCACTCTTCTGCGCCGTTTTCTGAGTTTTCTGCATTTGTCTGCTCATATTTTCTCCTTTTCTACACCTTGAGGAACTTCCGGATGGTCAAAACACTGCCGCCGACGCCGAGCACCAGTCCCGCACAGATCAGAATGCCCAGCAGCCTGAGTCCGAAAGTTTCAAACTCGACCATGCCAAAAATGGCCGTACCCTGTACCAGCTCGGTTACAATGTAAGTATACACGCCCCACTCGGCAAAGAAAGCCACCACCGCGGCCATCAACCCCAGCGCGACGCCTTCAATGACAAACGGCGTGCGGATGAATCCGTTGGTGGCGCCCACCATTTTCATCACCGCGATTTCCTCGCGCCGGGCAAACATGGCCAGCTTGACGGTGTTGGAAATGATGAATATCGACACCGCGCCGAGCAGTGCGATCAGCGTGTAGGAGACGGCATTGACCACCCGCCGTATCTGTATCAGGCGATCGGAAATCTCCTTTTCGCTGTTGGTCGAAGCTATGCCCTGGGTCTGTTCCAGCGCCTCCACGGTCTCCTCGTGCCTGGACACGTCCTCCATCACCACGCGGTAGCTGTCGCGCAGGGGATTGTCCTCACGCAGGTCCTCCATGACCGCGGCGTCGTCCCCGAGCTCTTCCAGGTACTCGTCAAACAGCTCTTCCTTGCTGACGAAAACGACCTCTTTTACATTGTCGACGCTCAAAATCTGCTCTTTCAGCGCCAGTGCCTGCTCCCGCGTGTAGGTTTCGTCGATGTACACCGCGATTTCGTTCTGTGACTCAAGGCCGCTTATCAGGATTTCTATGTTGTACGCAACAAGGCTGAACGTCCCCGTGATGAGCAGGCACGCGGCGATGACCGTCACGGCGGCAAAGCTCATAAACCCGTGCACCACAATACTGTGCAGCCCTTCGTGCAGGAAATATCTAATGCTGTACTTGCCCATTGCTGTAATACCCGCCCATTCTGTCGCTGATCACAAGGCCTCCGTCAATGGTGACCACTCTTTTTTCAAACTGGTTGACCAGTTCCTTCTCGTGTGTAACGATGACAACCGTCGTGCCCAGCATATTGATCTTTTCAAGGAGCATCATCAGTTCCAGGGACCTGGCCGGATCCAGGTTGCCCGTCGGCTCGTCGGCGATGATCATGTTGGGGTTGTTGACCAGCGCGCGCGCAATGGCCACACGCTGCTGCTCCCCGCCCGAAAGCTCGCCGGGAAAACGCCGCGACTTGTGCAAAAGCCCCACCAGATCCAAAACGTACGGCACGCGCTTTTTGATGACGCGCGTCGGCGCGCCCACCGCGCGCATGACAAACGCCACGTTTTCATACACCGTTTTGTTGTCAATCAACCGGAAATCCTGAAACACCACGCCAATCGTACGGCGAAGATACGGCACCTCACGCTGCTTGATAGTCCCGACACTGAAGCCGTTGACCGTCACTTTTCCCGAAGTGGGCCGGACCTCGGCGGCCAGCATTTTGATGATGGTCGATTTTCCCGAGCCCGAAGGACCGACGATAAACACAAACTCGCCGTCCTCAATGGTCAGCGTCACGCCTTTAAGAGCCTTGGTGCCGTTGTCATAGGTTTTGTAGGCATCAAGAAGTTTTACCATATGTGCGCAATTCCTCCGAAAAAAACATCCCTTTAAAACGAGCAAAAGAGCCGCGCAATCTGCGGACGGCTCCCTGCCGAAGCGAACAGCCTTGCGCCGCCGCTCCGCTTATGAAAAGCTCTCCCTGGATTTCAGATACTTTTTGACCATGAGCGCCACTTTCAAAACGATGGCATTGTCAAACTCGCGCAGGTCGAGCCCTGTGATCTTTTTGATTTTTTCCAGGCGGTACACCAGCGTATTGCGGTGCACAAACAGCTTGCGCGATGTTTCAGACACATTGAGGTTGTTTTCAAAGAACTTCTGGATGGTAAACAGCGTTTCCTCATCCAGCGATTCAATGGACCCCTTGCGGAAGACCTCTGACAAAAACATCTCGCACAGCGTGGTGGGCAGCTGATAGATCAGCCGGCCAATGCCCAGGCTTTCGAAGTTCATGACCGTCAGCTCTTCGTCAAACACACGGCCGATGTCCACCGCTATCTGGGCCTCCTTAAAGGAGCGGGCGACATCCTTCAACTGCGCCGCCACCGCGCCGATACCGATAACATGCTCAAGCTGCAGCTCCTCGGTCAGCGCGGAGTCGATGAGCTTTGCAATGCGCACGATTTCCTTGGAATCGGGGTTTTTCAGCTCCTTGACCAGAACGACCTCGCTCTCGTTGATGGTGATGGCAAAATCCTTCTGACGGTCGGGGAACAGGCGCTGCAAAACCTCAACCACCGCGGCATCCTGCCGCTCGCTCATGCGCACAAGATACACCACCCGGCGCACATCGCTGCTGAAGTTCATCTCGCGCGATTTAATATAAATATCACCCGGCAGAATGTTGTCAAGCAAAATCTTCTTGACAAACGTCACTTTGTCGTGTTTCTCATCATACAGCGACTGGCTGTTGCTGATGGCCACTGCCGTAACGGCGCACACCATGGCTGCGCAGTCGCCCTTCTGGCTTGCAAAAACGGCATACTCGGAACCGTTTTCATATCCGCTCAGGAGGTGGAAGCAGTAGCCGCCGACCTCACCCTCCTCTGCGCCGGACGCGAAAAACTCCCCCGCCGCCTCGACGTTTTCGCCGATGAAGCGAAGCTCCGTACACGATACAATGTTTCCCGCCGCGTCGACAACGCCCAGCATAAACGAAACCTTGCTCTTGATTTCGAGAAGGATGCTCTGAAACAGTCTTGCTGCCACTTATCATCACCCTTTGTCTATTTTAAATAAATGGTCAAAACGCGCTATGTCTAGTTTAATGCATTTTTTATCTTTTTTCAACAAGAAAATGCAAAGAAAAAAGTGAAAATGTTCAAAGCAGCCCCGTCATCTCATACAAAAGTGCGCGCTCTTGTTCTGATAATTGCCGAATTTCTCCGCTTTTAAGGGTTTTGTCCAGCTCTAAAGTTCCGATTTTCAGCCTTCTCAAAAGCAGAACTTTCTTGCCGCACGCCGCGAACATCCGCTTCACCTGATGGAATTTCCCCTCGCAAATCACCACATGGCAGGCCCGGCCGTCCCCCGGAAGAATGTCCAGCCGCGCAGGCTGCGAGGTAAAATCTCCCAGATCAAGCCCCGAAGCAAACGCTTCGGCGTCCGCCCGGCACGCCGGACGGTCCAGCTCCACATAGTAGAGCTTTTCCGTTTTCCAGCGGGGGGAAATGATTCGGTGCACAAGCTCGCCGTCATCGGTCAGCAGCAGCAGGCCCTCCGCGTCCTTATCCAGCCGCCCCGCCGCGGAAAGCGGCAGGTTCGCATATTTTTCCGGCAGGTAATCGCAAAACGTCCGCTCGCGGCCGTCGCGCGATGCCGTCAGAACACCGGCCGGCTTGTTCATCATCAGCAGCACCGGCCGCGGAGATTCCAGCACGGCGCCCGAAGCGCACACCTCGTCCCGGCCGGCGTCGACGTGCTGTTCCGGCCTGCGGCACACTTGCCCGTTTACGCTGACCTGCCCCGCGCGGATGCGCTCCCGGGCCTCTTTGCGGGTGATCAGGCACGACTGCGCCACATATTTGTCCAACCGTTCCAGCGCCATGCTACTGCACCTCGACCAGCGTCAGCTCGGGCACGGACCCCAGCCTGTACGGCAGGATGGACATTCCGATTCCGCGGTTGACATACACTTTTCCGCCGTCCTCCTTTTCGTACAGGCCGCGCACATACACCTGCGAGCCAAGGGGCAGGTGAGGCGCCCCGATCAGCGGCAGAAACACCTGTCCCCCGTGGGAATGGCCCGACAGCTGCAGCGGCACGCCGGAAACCTCCAGCGCAAAATCGGGCTCGTGGACAAGCAGGATATTGTACAGGCTGTCCGACCGCAGCCCCTCGACATCCGGCTGACCGAAAATGGTGTCTGCCGCCCCCACAAAGCACAGCCCGAGCTCGGGCAGTGCCGCGCTGTCATTTTCCAGCAGCGTAAAGCCCGCCTGCTCCAGCACCTCGGGATAAACCCGGTGTGCCCCGCCGCCCATGTCGTGATTGCCCCACACGGCCAGGCGCACCGGCGCCGCAATGCCGCCGAGCGCCCCGGCGTCGGCCTCCGGATCGCCCGTGTACTGCTCATAATTATCATAGAAGTCGCCCAGAAATACCACAATATCGGGGTTCTGCGCGTTGATTTCTTCCA
>CANUCM010000066.1 GCA_947856675.1 uncultured Clostridia bacterium
GGCCCGGGACGAGGCCCGCCACGGCAAGGCTTTCGAGGGCCTGCTGAAGCGCTACTTCAACAAATAAGTCAACATTCTCTGCTCAAAATAACGAAACTCAAAGCAGGCGCGGCGCCCGAAAGCCGCGCCTGTTTTTTTAAGAAAGGTTTAAGACACTTTCGGGCGGCGATGTGGTACAATGTATGTGTGAAAAAATGCCGTATACACAGGGCAAACCGGGGGGACAATGGTGGGGTATGACATTTTGGTTGCGGATGATGAGCGCGAAATTACGGATTTGGTGGCGCTGTATCTGACCGCTGAAGGATATCATGTGGAAAAATGCTATACAGCAGGGCAGGCTGCGGCGCTGATTGATGAAAAGAAGTTTGATTTGGCCATTTTGGATGTCATGCTGCCGGGAGGCAGCGGATTTGAGCTGTGCCGGCGCATTCGGGAAAAGTACACATACCCGGTGATCATGCTGACGGCGCGCGAGGAGCAGGATGACAGAATCACGGGACTGATGCTTGGTGCGGATGATTATGTAACCAAGCCTTTTTACCCGCTGGAGCTTGTGGCGCGGGTCAAGGCGCAGCTGCGCAGGGTGACGCGTTACAACCGCGCGGAAGAAGACCCGCAGGAGCAGGAGCTTTCTGTGGCAGGTCTGGTGCTCAACCGGGAAACACATGAGTGCAGGCTCAACGAAAAGCCGCTGCAGCTCACGCCGACGGAATTTTCCATTCTGTGGGTGCTGTGCGAAAACCGGGGCAAGGTTGTCAGCACAGAGCAGCTGTTTCATTCGGTGTGGGGGGAGAAGTACTTTACAAGCAGCAGCAATACGGTGATGGTGCACATCCGGCACCTGCGTGAAAAGCTGGGCGATTCTGCCGAACGGCCCCGGTACATCCGAACGGTATGGGGGGTAGGGTACAAAATTGAAGGTTGATGCGACGGCGCTGCGGCGCAAAATGCTTCTGCGCCTTTTGATGACTCCGGTGCTGGCGCTGGCCGCGTGGGGGTTGTGCTGGCTGATTATATATTATATGCCGAGGGGGATTTTGTCCGGCGGCCTCAACATGCTGCTTCGGCTGACGGGCATGAGCTATGACGAGGCTTATAATGTATACCGGTATGTCTTTGTCCGGCGGATGGAGTTTTGGCTTTGGGCGACCTATGTGCTCTTTTTTGCCGGAGCGGTGTACTATGTGGTGCGCAGAATGAGCCAGAGCTTTACGAGAGTGGCGGAGTTTGCCGATAAACTGCTTGACGAGGGCGGGGAAGATGTCAAAGTTCCCGCGGAGTTCGATTTTCTGGGCAAAAAGCTCAGCGAGGTGAAGCGGGAGCTGGTCAGGCGCCAGCAGGTGGCGCAGCAGGCCGAAGCGCGGAAAAACGACCTGGTGCTGTATCTTGCCCACGACATAAAAACGCCGCTGACGTCGGTGATAGGGTACCTCAGCTTTTTGCAGGAAGCCCCGGATATGCCGGATGAGCAGCGGGCGCGTTACATTGGCATCACACTGGAAAAGGCCTGCCGGCTGGAACAGCTGGTCGATGAGTTTTTTGACATCACGAGATTCAATCTGCAAACCATCGCACTGGATTGCGATACGGTTCATCTGGCGCATATGCTGCAGCAGATGGCGGAGGAGTTTTACCCCATGCTGGCGCCGCAGGGCAAGCGGATTGAGATATGCTGCCCGGAAGATTTGACGGTGTGGGCCGATCCGGACAAGCTGGCGCGCGTGCTGAACAACATTCTGAAAAACGCCGTGTCGTACAGCGATCCCGACACCGACATCCGGATAGAAGCGTCCGAGCAGCCCGATACAACGTGTATTTCGATTGAAAACAGAGGAAAAACCATACCGGCACACAAGCTGGACAGCATTTTTGAAAAGTTTTACCGTCTGGATTCAGCGCGCTCCAGCCATACAGGCGGGGCGGGGCTGGGGCTTGCCATTGCCCGGGAAATTGTGCAGGCACATGGGGGCAGCATTGCCGTCCGGAGCCAGGATGGCGTAACGGTCTTTGAGGTAAAGCTTCCGCGCGCGCACTAAGCGCGGGCGTGTTCCGCTGCTTGCTGAAAAAAGGCGATATGCCCCGGTGCGGGACATATCGCCTGGTGATGTTTTCGAAGGGTTTTATACGCTTTCGCGGAACCCCAGGAGACGGAAAAACGGAAGCTCCGACTGCATCTGCAAAATGGACGCGCGCACGGCAACATCGGGAAGGCTCCCGGAAAAATCCAAAAAGAGCAGCAGACCGTTGGGGTCGGCTTCCGTGGGGCGCTTTTTCAGCCGGAGGAACTCGATGTTGAGGCAGTTGTCCGACAAAACGGAAATGGCCTGTGCCAGGGAGCCGTGCTCGTGGGAAGCGACGGAGAAGACCACGCTCACAATGGGAACTTCGGCATGGCTGAGCAGCTTTTTGGACAACAGCACGATGAGCGGGCCGTGGCCGGTGGGCGTGATGGAATTGACATAGACGGGCTTGTCGAAAATCATGCTGTACAGCCATTCGGTGTCGTACAGGCTGTCGATGGAAACCGCGGCATACGGAGTGTGGTCAGCGATCAGCTCGTCGATGGCAGTGGAAATGGACGCACAGGCAGTGGCTTCCCGGCCGAGAACGGAAGAAACGGCGCGGGCGATGTGCGCGGGGCAGGAAACGGGCCCTTCGGGGAGCTCGGTTACAATATCGGGCTCATGGTTGAGCGTCAGCGATGCGTTGTGCTCAACAAAAAAGCGGTACTGACGGCCGCGGCTCATGCGGGTCAGGCCTTTCCAGAGCATATACGCCTTGCGAGACAGCTCGGGCGACAGGCCGCGGGTTACGGAGTCCACCATGAGCTGTTCTTCCTGCGGGTTCCAGATGGGGTCGCCGGTCTGCAGTTTGGTGCTGGCGATGCGCAGGGCGGCGTCCATTCGGCGCAGAAAAGCGTCAAGCAGGGCTTCGTCACAGCCGGCGATGATTTGACGCAGCAATTCCTGTTCTCTCATGTCCGGCACCTCCAAATTGGATGTTTTTTTAATGATATACTGCAAAGAGCACAGTTGTCAATCGTCCTTGTTTACAAAAAAACAGGGCAGTGTTATAATGATTACCAATGAAATATCCGATGAAGGTACTTATTCAAAGCATATACCATAAAAAAGGGGAGAATTGTGATGAAAATTATCGATCTGCGCAGCGATACGGTGACGCAGCAGACGCAGGCAATGCGCGACGCCATGCTGGTGGCCGAAGTCGGCGATGACGTTTACCGTGACGACCCGACCGTGAACGAGCTGGAGAGACTGGCGGCGAAAATCCTGGGAAAGGAAGCGGCCTTGTTTGTTACTTCGGGCACGATGGGAAATCAGCTGGCGCTGATGTGTCACACACATCGCGGCGATGAGGTCATCGTGAGCGCAGATTGTCATATTTTCGAGCATGAAGTGGGCGGCGCTGCGGTGCTGGCGGGGGTAAACCTGCGCCCGCTGCATTTTGAAGACAGCATGCCGGATGCCGAAACCATCGAAAAAGCGATTCGCCCCGATGATATCCACGAACCCGAAACGACGCTGATCTGTCTGGAAAACGCTCTGGCCAATGGCCGGGTGGTTCCGGTGTCCGTTATGGAGGACATCTATCGCATGGCGAAAAAGTACAAAATCCCCGTGCATGTTGACGGCGCGCGTCTGTTTAATGCCGCCACGGCGCTCAATGTAGACGTAAAAGAGCTGACCAAGTGCTGCGACACCGTGATGTGCTGCCTGGCAAAGGGCCTTTGCGCTCCCGTCGGGTCGATTTTTGCCGGCCCGCGTGAAGTGGTGGAGCGCGCGCGCAAATACCGCAAAATGCTGGGCGGCGGCATGCGCCAGGCGGGCTTTTTGGCCGCGGCCGGCATTATCGCCATCCGCGACATGACCAAGCGCCTGCCCGTGGATCATGAAAACGCGGCGCGCCTTGCGCAGCTTCTGCAGCAGGTTGACGGCGTTACGCTGGACAGGCAGCCGGAAATCAATATGGTGTTTTTCCATGTTGACCGCCCGCAGAAAGAGCTGGAAGATATTCCGGCCAAAATGCTGAAAAAGGGCTTTAAGATCAGCCCGGCCAAAAACGGGCGCTTCCGCTGGCTGACCAACCACGGCGTCAGCCGCCAGGACGTGGAGGATGCCGTAGCGGCCTTTGCCGAAATCCTGGGCAAATAACGAAAAAATGCAAAAGCCCCCGGCTGCGGCCGGGGGCTTTTTATGATTCGCCTGTCACAGGGTCCGCCGCAAGGCGGACGGCGGAAAACGCTTCTTTCAGCCGGGGCAGGTCGTAAAACCGGCAGTTGGCCGGGCTGGTGGAAGGCAAAGGCACGGCGGATCTCCCGTAAACCGGCAGACAGAAACGATTGTAAAGGTCAAAGGCTTTACGTCCGCAGACAAAGATTTCCCGAATGTCGGCAGCGCTCAGGATGAGGTTCAGGTCGTTGGGGCAGACGTCGCGGATGCTGGCATCGTCGGCGCCGCGGATGGAGCACTGTGAGATGACGTCCCACAGGGCAATGCGGTGCCGGCGGGCGAAGTCCTGCCGCTGGGGGGTGGTCAGGGGAACCGGCTCATCCCACAGGGAAGCCATGACGGGCCAAAAGCGGTTTTGCGGGTGGCCGTAATAGAAGCCGAGTTTCCGTGATTTGGGAGAGGGGAAGGAGCCGAGAAGCAAAACGCGCGAGTCGGCGGAAAAAAACGGCGGCAGCGTGTGCTGCGTGAGCTGATGTGTCATAGGAACCTCCGGATATGTAAACACCGGCCGGGCGTCCGGCCGGCTGGCAGTGCGGGTTACAGATGCTTTTTCAGACGTTCGATGTTGCTTTGCTCCTGCCGGAGCAGAGCGTGCCCGAGAGCCCGGACACCTTCGTCGGCATCCTTGTAGGTGTCGAGCTGTTTGGTAATGTCGATGATGCCCATGGTGCTGCCTTCAATCAGCATTTCGGAAATGTGCGAAGGGGACTTGTCGGCCAGCATGCTGGCGTTGAGCTTCAGATAGGACGAAGCTTTGATCATCGGGTTGACGCTTTTGACGTCGGCCTGCTGGGCAGACAAAAGGGCTTCCGAGGCAATGCACATGCGGCGGTATTCCTCAAGCTGGGGCGCCAGCGTATTGCGCAGCGCGGGGTCGGAGACCATTTTGGAAATCCTTTCAATGGTGCCCTGGCCCATCTCGGCGTTTTGGTGGATAAAATTGAGCAGATCGGTTGTTTGTGACATAATCATTCGCCTCCCGATGCTAGCTTTCCCGCGGGCTGCGCGCCTCATCCGTTGCGGCGTGTTTTTTTTCGTGATACAATCAAAAAATGCAAAGGAGGGAACAGCATGGCAGAAAGACAGTACATTGTCAGCGAATCCGCGCTTCCGGCGGCGCTTCGCGGCGTGTGCGAGGCCAAGTCCCTGCTGCGGCAGGGCCGCGCCAAAACCGTGGCGGAGGCGGTGCGCGCGGTGGGGATCAGCCGCAGCGCGTATTACCGGTATCGTGACGCAATAAGGCCCTTCCTTGAAACGTATCAGGATAAAATCCTCACAATACAGGCGGTGCTGCAGGACAGGTCCGGTGTTTTGTCCACCTTTCTCAACGTCCTGGCGAAAGAGGGCATCAACGTGCTGACCGTCAACCAGAACATCCCGGTGGGCGGCGAAGCGAGCATCAGTCTTTCGGTGCACACGGGACAGATGAAGCACACGGTGGAAGGCGTGTCACGGCGGCTGATGGCCATTGCCGGCGTGGTCAGCGTGCACATTCAGGGCTGAGACTGTGAGCACAGCATCCGGGAAACGGTGCCGATGACCTGTTTTCGGCGGAAGATGAAAAAGCTGAGGGCGAGGCGGGTGATCTGATCCAGGGCGATGGCGAACCATATGAAGCGGATGTCAAGGTGCAGGATGTACCCGAACAGGAAAGCGAGCGGTACGCGCACAATCCAGATGCCGACAAAAGAAATGCCCATGGGGGTGCGGCGGTACCCGGAAGAGCGCATAAAGCCGTTAAAAACCTTGTTGAGGTCCTGCGGAATGGGCGTCAGGCCCATGATAAAAACATAAGAGGCGCCGAGCTGCTGGATATCGGGCTTGTCGGTTAAAAACTGCATGAACAGGCTGGGAAACAGAAACAGCAGCAGGGAAGTGAAGATCCCGGTGAACAGGGAGAAGCGGTTCATCCGGGAAAAATACGTCCGGTACAGCCGATCGTCGCGGCGGCCGATGGCGCGGGCAGACAGGGCGGTGGCAGCGGTGGTGAAGCCGATGCCGGGCATTTCGCAGACGACTTCCGCCTGAAGGCCGAGCTGGTAGGCGGCAAAGTGGGTGCTTCCGTACAGCAGGATGATTTTGCTCAGCAAGATTGCGGCCAGCTGCCAGAAGACATTTTCGCAGGCGGCGGGGACGCCGGCGCGGTATATTTCGCGGATGCAGGCGGGTTCCGGGCGGAAAAAGGGACGGCCGTGCGCTTCATCGGAAAAATAGCCGCCCTGGCGGTACAGGAAAAACAGTCCGGTCAGCGCGCCGGTCGCCTGCGCGGCCACGGTGGCCACGGCGGCTCCCGTCAGGCCGAAGCCGGAAAACGATCCGACACCGAAAATCAGGAGAAAACCCAGCGCAATGTTGACCGCGTTGAGAACGAGCGCGATGTACATGGGGGTTTTTGTGTTGCCGTGGCCGTTGAAGGCTGCGGTGTTGCACACGGTAACGGCGGCAAAGGGGAGCGCCCACACGGCAATGCGCAGATAGGAGACGGAAGAACCGAACAGCGCGGGATCATCGGACAAAAAGCCCACAACAGGGCCGGGCAGGCAAAAAATGATGAGCATGCACAAAAGGGCAAAGGGAACCAGGGTCAGGTAGGTTTGTTCGATGGTTCGGCGGCATTCACACAGCCGGCGCTGGCCGTAGCGCAGAGAAGTGATAATGGTTGCGCCGATGCCGATGCCTTTAAACAGGGCCCAGAATGTGTTGTACACGCGAAGGCTGATGCCCTGGGCGGCGATATCGTCGGCCATCAGCCGGCCTATCATGGCCGAAGTGATGAGGCCGGCCGTCATTTGCAGGATATTTTCGGTAATTACGGGGAGGACCATGCGGAAAATATCGCTGTCTGCCTGTTTGCGAAGGGTGTGGTCGTCAGCGGGGGTGCCAGTCAAGAGCCGTCACTCCTTTACGTCAATTCCATAAGACCATAGTACCACGGGCGAAAAGGCCGGGCAAGAAAAAACAATGCGCCCGGAGGGCATCAGCACTCCGGGCGCGAATATTGCGGTATTAGAATCAGAGGGCGCGTTCGACCTTGCCGGAACGCAGGCAGCGGGTACAGACATTGATGTGAGTCGGGGTGCCGTTGACAACCGCTTTGACGCGCTTGACATTGGGTTTCCAGGCTCTGTTGCTCCTTCTGTGTGAATGGGAAACACGAATACCAAAGGTGACTCCCTTGCCGCAAATTTCACACTTGGCCATATTTCTGCACCTCCTTCTTACATAAAGCCTATAAAGCGACACCAGATATATTACCACAATACATTTTGGATTGCAAGAGCAAATATGAAAAAAGTCAACAATTATTTGCGCCGGCCGGCAGAAAAAACAGAAACAAAAAGCAAAAGCACTGTCCAAACCGGTTGAGATATGTTATAATAAAAGACCAGCAGGCCGGTGTCGGCGCAAAGGAGGGTTCGTATGGAAAAATATTCGGTAAAGCTGCACCAGTTGATCTCGGAGTTTGGGCTGGAAGTGCTTTACGGCCCGGACGGTTATTTGGAAAAAGAAATTTCCAGCACGGAAGTCAACCGGCCGGCGCTGCAGCTGACGGGGTTTTATGAGTATTTTGACAGCGACGGAATCCAGGTGCTGGGCAAGGTAGAACACACTTATCTGGGCAGGTTGAGCCCGGCCGAACGCGCGCACAGCCTGAACCGGCTGTTTGGGGAACATGTGCCGCTGGTGATTTACACGCGGGGCATGGAGCCGTACGCGGAGTGCATGGAGGCGGCCAGGGAACATCAGATCACCATTTGCCGCACGCAGGATGCGACGCCGCCGTTTATTGCGGCACTCAGCGCGTCGCTGAACGTGCACCTTGGGCCGCGTGCGACCATCCACGGTGTTTTGGTGGAGGTATACGGCGAAGGCGTGCTGCTGCTGGGCGACAGCGGCGTGGGCAAGAGCGAAACGGCAATAGAGCTTGTCAAGCGCGGCCACCGCCTGATTGCGGATGATGCGGTGGACATCAAGCGTGTTTCCGCCAAGTCGCTGGTCGGTTCCGCGCCGGAAATGATTCGTTATTTTGTTGAGCTTCGCGGCATCGGAATCATTGACGTACGGCGTATTTTTGGTATGGGCTCGGTCAAGCCCCCGGAAAAAATCGACCTCATTATTCATCTGGAGCAATGGCAGGAGGGCAAGCCGTACGACCGGATGGGGATCGACGACAAAATGACCGATATTTTGGGAATCAAAGTCCCGTCACTGGTGGTGCCGGTGCGGCCCGGGCGCAACCTGGCCGTTATTATTGAGGTGGCGGCCATGAACAACCGCAACAAAAAGATGGGCCACAACGCCGCACGCGAGCTGGCCGACAAGCAGTATGCCAGCCTTCTGGCGCAGCAGAACAACACGGGCAGCCGGTGACGGCAGGCCTTGACAAAAGCTCCGGGGTGCGGTATGATACACCCGACAATTCAATGCAGGGGTGCTGGCGCAAGCCGGCTGAGATCGAGCGTATCGCCGCTCAGTCCCTTACACCTGATCCGGATAATGCCGGCGTAGGAAGTCACCGAAATCCATCCTTTCGCCGTGCTGCGCCGTGCAGCGCGGCTTTTTGTTTCGGCGGCACACAGACCTTCTGCTTTGGGGAAAACGGAGGAACAGAAAATGCAACAAACAACAACTCATTCCAGCACTCGTGTGCGTGCCGTGGTGGAAGGCGCCGTGATGGTGGCCGTGGCTGCGGCGCTCAGCTTTGCCAAACTGGAGTTTGCCTGGCTTCAGGGCGGATCGGTTGAGCTTTCCATGGTGCCCATCGTGCTGTACGCGGTGCGCTGGGGCTGCGGCTGGGGTCTGGGTGCCGGCTTTGTACTCGGTACGCTGCAGTGGATGTTCGGCGGCTTTGCCGCAAGCTGGCAGTCCATCATTCTGGACTACAGCGGCGCCTTTATGATGCTGGGTCTCGCCGGGCTGTTCAAAGGCCGCAAAAACGGTGTCGTATGGGGCAGCGTTGTGGGCGGTCTCGGACGTTTTGTTGTGCACTATATCAGCGGCGTGACCATTTATGCCTCGTCTATGCCGGAAAACTTCTTCGGCATGACCATGACGACGCCGTATTTCTACTCGCTGCTGTACAACGGATCCTATATGACAATCAACATTGTTTTGTCGGTCGTTGTCTGCCTTTTGCTGACGCGGTCGGCGCCCATTGCGGCCTACGCTGCCGGACAGAAAAAGTAACACGGAATAAAATGCCCCTCTCCGGTCATACGATGCTACCGGAGGGGGCGTTTTTTATGCAGGAGAAAAATTGCCGGGTTTTCGACCTGGGCTGCAAGGAGGTTATCAATCTGTATGACGGGGCGCGGCTCGGGTATGTCGGTGATGTGGAAATTGAAACGGAGAGCGGCCGGGTCACAGCGCTTGTCATTCCGGGGCGTCTGCGGCTTTTTGGGCTTTTGGGAAGGGAAGACGACATAGTGGTTCCCTGGGACAGCATCGAAAAAATCGGGGAAGACATTATCCTTATCCGCTATGCGGCACCGTGCGGAAGAAGAAACAGAAAACCGCGCAGCTTTTAAAGCGTCTGCGGTTGCGGGCTGCCGGGGAATATGCTACGATAATATTGCAGAAAACCGGAGCCCTGGCGCCGAAAGGGGGACAAGCCTGTGAAATACGGAAAAAAGGTATTGGCGGCTGCGCTTTCAGCCTGTATGCTGCTGGGGATGTCGGCGTGCGGCGCAGACATGGAAGCTTTTTTGGAGGAAGTCCGGAAGGTCGGCGAGTGGGACTGCTATGAAACAACCACGGCGATTTCCTTGTCGATCGAAGCGGAAGAAAGCGCGGATTTGGGCTTTTCTTCGGCACAGGGAGAGATAGCGCTGCAGTACAGGGTGGACACGGACACGGCAAATGCAGAACTGAGCGGCGGCTTTGAGGCCGGCGTTGAAGGGCTGGACACATACGGCGCGAGGACCGACATTCACACAGAGTATGCGCTGGATCCGGTGTATGTTGTGGACGGGGTGCTGTATGCGCCGCTTAAGCTTATTTGCGACATGGCAGAGCTGGGCGGAACCTACGGCGCGGAAGACGCTGTGCGTGCGCAGACTGAGGCGGAGTATGCGGCGGTCAGCCTGGGAGACGATGCGGAAGCGCTGGTGCAGATGGTGCAGGAGGCAAAGGCAGGCGTGACCCCGGAGCGGTACGGGCAGCTGGGACAGCTGCTCGCGCAGTATGCCACGGGGCTGCAGGTGAAACGGACCGGCCGCAGTTATACCATGTCGGGAGAAATTTCACAGCTTCCCGGAGAGCTGATCTCGCTGTACGGCTTTTTTGGGCAGCATATTCAGGAACTTAATGATGTCCTTCAGCTCGGGATGGACGGAGAAGAGCTTGTGCAGGCGATGGAAGCGGCGCAGGAAATGAATCTGAGCGCAGAAGATTTGGCCCAGCTTCAGACCGAAATGGAAAGCAGCGGAGTGGCCGGTGATTTTTCCGTGACGGTCAGCTTTGAAGACGGAAAAATGACAACCGCCGCAAACATCCTGATTACGGTGCAGCCCGGGCTGGAAATCGCGGTAAACGTGCAGAAAGTCACCGCTCAGCGGGCTTTTGTGACCGTCAAGGCGCCTGAAAGCTCTGAAAGCATGTCTTTTGAGAGAATCGAGAGCCTGATGAACGGCTGGAGCGAAGAAACAGTGGGCACTTACGCCACCGTGGATTTGCATTCCCAGTGGGTCGATGCGGCGTATTGGGACGGCGACGCCCCGGTCTTTACCAGCGTCGGGTGCCCGGTGGTGGAACAGGAGGGGCAGTATCTTGTGGGCTTCCGCGCCGTAATGGAAAGCCTGGGGTACGGTGCCGACTATGACGCCGCGACGGATACGGTGTTCTTTGTGGACAAGGACGGCGCACGCACCCCGGTTGCGCTGTATGAGGAAAACGGGCGTTCGTATATCAGCGCTGAACAGCTGGGAAACATTGGATTCGATGCCTGGCAGGAGGACGGGGATTACCCCATGATGTACATTTTCCCCCGGGGAACAATCAATATTTGGACGGAAGGCGATCTCTGGTATTAAAAAACTCTTGCAAAACGGCAAAGTTTGTGGTATCCTATTAAAGCTAATGCCGAGGGAAGGCTGTGCCTTGCCCGGCGAACATTACACACACCGTCGATCGCTGCGGCCGGTGCCGAAAGGCCTCCGCACGGATGAAACGGTGGAGGGTAAAACCGAAGGAGGAAAAAACAATGGCAGTCATTTCGATGAAGCAGCTTCTGGAAGCCGGCGTGCACTTTGGCCACCAGACGAGAAGATGGAACCCCAAGATGGCGCAGTACATCTTCATGGAGAGAAACGGGATCTATATCATCGATCTCCAGAAGACCGTCAAGAAGCTCGAGGAAGCCTATTTCTTCGCCCGTGACATCGCGGCCGAAGGCGGCTCCATTCTGTTTGTCGGCACCAAGAAGCAGGCGCAGGACGCGGTGAAGGAAGAAGCCGAACGCGCCGGCATGTACTTTGTCAACGCCCGTTGGCTCGGCGGCATGCTGACCAACTTCAAGACCATGCGCAAGCGTGTCGAGCGCCTGGCGCAGCTCAATAAAATGAGCGAGGACGGCACGTTTGATCTGCTGCCCAAAAAAGAAGTTATCAAGCTCAAGCTCGAGATCGAAAAGCTGGAAAAATATCTGGGCGGCGTCAAGGAAATGCGCAAGCTGCCTTCCGCGCTGTTTGTCGTCGATCTTCGCAAGGAGAAAAACGCGCTGGCTGAAGCCCGCAAGCTGGGCATTCCCGTCATCGCCATTGTCGATACCAACTGCGATCCCGACGAGGTCGATTATGTCATTCCCGGCAACGATGACGCCATCCGCGCCATCAAACTGATTGCTTCCGCCATGGCCAGCGCAGTGATCGAAGGCCGCCAGGGCGAGCAGCTGGATGTGACCGATGCGGCGGTTGCCGAGGAGAAGCCTGCCGAGCAGGCCGTCGACACCACCCCCCGCGCTCCGGCAAAGCGCGAGTCCAAGGTCGCCGAGGAAATTACGGCTGAATAAGCATCCGCATTGATGGGGTCGGGCACAGGCCCGGCCCCTTTTTCAGGAAAACCAATACGATTTGGAGGAAATAAAAATGGCATTCACGGCAAAAGACGTACAAAAGCTCCGCGAGCAGACCGGCGCCGGCATGATGGACTGCAAAAAGGCGCTGACTTCTTCTGACGGCGATTTCGAAAAAGCCATCGAGTTCCTGCGTGAAAAGGGCCTGGCTGCCGCTGCAAAAAAGGCCGGCCGCGTTGCCGCTGAGGGTATGGTTCTCGCCACCGTCTGCAAAGAGTGCGGCGTGGGCGTTATGGTCGAGGTCAACAGCGAGACCGACTTTGTCGCAAAAAATCAGGAGTTTCAGAAGTTTGTCGCCGATGTGGCAGAGGTTGTGGTCAAAGAGAACCCTGCAGACATCGAAGCGCTGGGCGCCTGCAAATATCCCGGCAGCGATCTGACGGTGACCGATATGCAGCGCGAAAAGGTTCTCACCATTGGCGAGAACATCCAGCTGCGCCGCTTTGTGCGCTACGATGACAGCGGCATGAACGTCGCCTATGTGCACATGGGCGGCAAGATCGGCGTGCTGGTCAAGCTCGAGGTTTCGGAAAACCTCAAGGGCAACGCCGCCATCGAAGAGCTGGGCAAGGATATCTGCATGCAGATTGCCGCCATGCGTCCGCAGTACCTGTGCCGCAACTGCGTGCCCGCCGAAGTTCTGGCAAAAGAAAAGGAGATCCTGCTGGCCCAGACCATCAACGAGGGCAAGCCGGCCAACGTCGCCGAGAAGATCGTCGCCGGCCGCATCAATAAGTTTTATGAGGAAAACTGCCTTGTCGATCAGCCCTTCGTCAAGGAAAACAAGGTTTCGGTTTCCAAGTATGCCGATCGTGTCGCGTCCGAGCAGGGCGGCACGGTGAAAATCGCCAAGTTTGATCGCTTTGAGCGCGGCGAGGGCATCGAAAAGCGCGAGGACAACTTCGCTGAAGAAGTTGCCAAGATGACCGGCAAATAAACAGCCTGCTGAAAAGCTGGGCGGGGTATCCTTTGGGGATGCCCCGCCCGTTTTGTTTCCGGCGCTGCGGAGCGGCGTGCTTGAAATGGGCGATTTTGCTGTGGTATAATGCTGATGCCGAAATGTGCAGAGAACGAATCAAAAAGCTGCCGGCAGGCAGTTTTTTTCCGGAGGGGAGCAGCGATGAAGCTGGTTGTAATTGACGGGCAGGGCGGCGGTGTCGGCAAAGGCATTGTCGAATGTGTACGGCGCGAGCTGCCAAACGTGGAGATCATCGCGGTGGGAACCAATGCGCTGGCCACGGCGGCCATGCTCAAAGCGGGCGCGGCGGCCGGGGCGACGGGTGAGAATGCCGTCCGGTTTAACTGCGCCCATTGTGATGTGATTGCGGGCGCTATGGGAATTGCCTTCGCCAACTCCATGCACGGAGAAATCAGCCCCGCTGTGGCGCAGGCGGTTTCCGCAAGCCCGGCGCGCAAATTGCTTGTGCCGATGGCGCGGTGCAGCGCGCAGGTTCTGGGGGTGGAAGAAAAGCCTCTGGCTGCATATTTTTCCGAGATGGTGCAGGCGCTGAAACAGATGGATTACGGCCGGAGTGCCGAGTAAGGAGGGGCTTTTATGGACAAAAAACAGAAAATCAAAGAGCTGTCGCAGAAAAACAGGGATGTCATGCTGGATGTTGGCCGCACAATGTGGGAGCTGGCCGAGCCGGGGATGAAAGAATACCGTTCGGCGGAGTACTATGTCAAGGTGCTCACCCAGTGCGGATTTTCCGTGGAACAGGGAGTGTCCGGCATACCGACAGCCTTTGTCGCCTCGTGGGGACAGGGAAAGCCGGTTATCGGCTTTTTGGGAGAGTATGACGCGCTGCCCGGGCTTTCGCAGCAGGCAGCCTGCCCGGAGCACCGGGAGCTGGCGCCCGGTGCTTATGGTCAGGGCTGCGGGCACAACAACCTGGGCGCGGGCGCCATGGGCGCCGCACTCATTCTGCGCGATTATCTCAAGGAAACGGGAAAAAGCGGCACGGTGCGTTTTTACGGCTGCCCGGGCGAAGAGTACGGCAGCGGCAAGGTGTTTATGGCGCGCGACGGCCGGTTTGATGATCTGGATGCATGCCTGACATGGCACCCGGGAGATCTGACTCAGGTGGTTGGGACGGGGAGTCTTGCCAATATCAGCGTGTTCTTTACTTTCAGGGGGCGGACGGCTCACGCGGCGGCCACACCGCAGCTGGGGCGCAGCGCGCTGGACGCCTGCGAACTGATGAGCGTCGGTGTCAATTACATGCGTGAGCACATGCCGTCTGATGCCAGAATTCACTATGCCTATAAAAACGCCGGAGGCATTGCACCCAATGTTGTGCAGGATCTGGCCTGTGTCCACTATTTTATCCGCTCTCCCAAAATTGAGGATGCGCAGGCGCTGTATGAGCGCGTGCAGAAGGTGGCGCGCGGGGCGGCCATGATGACGGAAACCGAGGTGGACATCCAGCTGCACGAAGCGCTGTGCGACTATATGCCCAACCGTACACTGGATGCCGTAAGCCAGCGTGCGCTGGAGGAAATCGGAGCCCCGGACTTTGACGCACAGGATGTGGCGCTGGCGGGAGAGTTCAGAAAAACCTTTTCGCAGGAGGACATCGACAGCGTAGCCAAGGGCATTGTGGAAATGGGCGGAGCAGCGGATCTGGTTTCCAGAGAGGATGTGCTGCATACGGGGGTGCTGCCGTATCTGCCGCTTGACAAATGCATGGGCGGGTCAACCGATGTGGGGGACGCAAGCTATTGCGCGCCGACGACTCAAATCAACGTGGCGACCTGTGCGCTGGGCACGCCGGGACATTCGTGGCAGATGACGGCGCAGTCCGGGTCTTCCATAGCGGATAAAGGCACGGTGGCAGCGGCGGAAGCCATGGCGCTGGCCGCCGCAGAAATGGTGGAGCAGCCGCAGATTCTGGAAGCGGCACGGCAGGAGCTTCTTAAAAAAACCGGCGGCGTGTACCACTGCCCGATACCGGCGGAGATAGGTCCGACACTGTAATTGTTAAAAAGCTCTGCTTTCCTACGGGAAAGCAGAGCTTTTTTTGTACGCTGCGAAAGGAAAACTTTGTGCACAGTACCGTTTTTGCGTGCAGTCCCTTGTATAATGTGACGTAATTTGGTATAATACTTTCAATAAAAATTACTATGGAGACTGCAATGAAAAAGAAAAAGTGGATAATCGCCGCGGACTGTCCGCAGCGAGCCGGGCTGCTGCAGAAAATGCTTTCCATTCCGCAGCTGACGGCCCGTGTGCTTGCCGCGCGCGGAATGGAAAGCCCGCAGCAGGCCTGCGCCTTTTTGGACAGTTCCAGCAGCCGGCTGCATGATCCGTTTTTGCTTCCGGATATGAAAAAAGCAGCAGAAGAGATCGAACGCACGCTGGCGGCCGGAGAAAAAATTGCCGTATACGGCGATTATGATGTCGACGGGGTGACAGCAACGTGCATTCTGATCCGCTACCTGCGCCGCCGCGGTGCAGATTGTGTGTATTACATCCCCGATCGCCTGGGCGAAGGTTACGGCCTGAATATGTCGGCCATCCGGCAGCTGTACGACGAAGGCTGCCGTCTTCTGATCACGGTGGATTCCGGAATTACGGCGGTGCAGGAAGCAGAGTTTGCCGCGCAGCTGGGGCTGCGTCTGATTATTACGGATCATCACGAGTGCAAGGATGCTCTGCCGCAGGCCTGTGCCGTAGTCAACCCGCGCAGGCCGGACTGCAGCTACCCGTTTCGGGAGCTGGCCGGGGTCGGGGTTGCGTTCAAGCTGATTTGCGCTCTGGAGGCATCGCGGCCGGTGCAGCAGCTTTTGGAGGAATACGGGGACATTGTGGCTGTGGGAACCATCGCGGATGTCATGCCCATTGTCGGAGAAAACCGCGCGATTGTTGCACAGGGCCTTTCGGTGCTGGAGTACACGAAAAACCCGGGGCTGCGCGCGCTGCTTGCGACATTGGGGCTGGGCGGCAAGCAGGTGACGTCGGGGACGGTCAGTTTTGTCATGGCGCCGCGCATCAACGCCGCAGGACGAATGGGCGGCGCAGCGCTGGCAGCGCGCATGTTTTTGACCGATTCGCTGGAAGAAGCAGGGGAACTGGCGCAGACGCTGTGCGATTTGAACCGGCAGCGCCAGGAAGAAGAAAACCGTATTTACCAGGAAATTATCGGGTGGCTTGAACAGGACCCGCGCAGGCACCAGAAGAAAGCGCTGGTGCTGTGGGGCGACGGATGGCACAACGGAGTCATCGGGATTGTCGCCTCGCGCCTGACGGATCGCTACGGTGTGCCGTGCGTACTTATTTCCATGACCGGGGACTGCGGAAAGGGATCGGGCCGAAGCATTAAAGGCTTTAACCTTTACAGCGCCCTGGAGAGCAATGCGGCATATCTTGAAAAGTACGGCGGGCACGAGCTGGCCGTTGGCCTGACCATTGAGCGCCGAAACCTTGAAGCATTCCGGGAGGCGATGGAGCGTCTGGCCGAGCGCATGGGCGAAGGAGAGGACGTGGTGCCCTGCATTGCGGTGGACTGCCAGGTGCTTCCGTCGGAGCTGCAGATGCAGGAGGTTTGCGGGCTTTCCGTGCTGGAACCGTTTGGCATGGGCAATCCTCAGCCGTGCTTTGTCATGTACGGCGTGCGCATCGAGGAGCTGACGCCCATCAGCCGTGACAGGCATGTCAAGATGCTGCTGTCCAAAGACGGCAGGAACTTTTATGCATTTGCGTTTGGCATGGGTGCGCGCACATGTGTTTTCGTGCGGGGCGACTTGCTGGACATCGTGTTTTCGGCGGAGATCAACCGGTATAAAAACCGTGAGAGCGTACAGCTTGTGCTGAAGGATGTGCGCTGGGCGGAGCAGGAGCAGAGGGAAGACCAAAAGCTGGCCCGGTGCTATCGGAGCTTTTGCCAGGGAGAAGGCCTTTCAAAAGAGCAGGCCGAGGCGCTCAGCCCGACCCGGGAGGATCTGGTTGCGGTATTCCGGCATGTGCGCGCCAACGCCGACGGCGGGATGCTGTGTGCTCCGGCGCAGACCCTGTACCGGAAAATCCGGTATGAGGCACGTTCCGGAATGAATCTCGGGCGGTTTCTCATATGTCTGGATGTGTTTTCTGAGTTTTCTATTGTGGAGTACAAGACAGCCGGAGACGAACTGGCGGTGAAAGTGCTGCCGACGCAGGGCAAGGTGGACATCAACGGTTCTGCCATTCTGCGGCGGCTGAGCGATTTGCGCCGGTGCGGCGAGTAATTTTTTTCGGCGGGAGAGATTTCATGGATATCAGCGAGCTTGACAAGGATATTTTTGAAAAAATAGAAAAAATTAAGTCGCATCACGGCAAAGAAGAGGCGCAGCAGATCGAAAAGGCCTTCCGGTATGCCCTGGAGGCGCACGGCGACCAAAAGCGCCGCAGCGGCGAGCCGTATATCGTTCATCCGGTGGAAACGGCGGTTATACTGGACGATTTGGGCCTGGACGTCGACTCGATCGTGGCAGGCCTGCTGCACGACTGCATTGAAGACACGCCGGCAACCTTTCAAATCATTGAAAAAGAGTTTGGCGAGTCGGTTGCCAATTTGGTGGAGGGCGTTACAAAGCTCGGCAAAATCGTGTACAGCTCCAAGGAAGAGGAGCAGATGGAAGACCTGCGCAAAATGTTTATTGCCATGGCCAAGGACATTCGCGTCATTATCATCAAGCTGGCCGATCGGCTGCACAATGCGAGGACTTTTCAATATCTGCCGCCGCAGAAGCAGCGGGAAAAATCGCTGGAGACCATGGAAATTTACGCCCCGCTGGCACACCGGTTGGGCATGCAGAATGTAAAATGGGAGCTTGAGGACCTTTCGCTCAAATATCTCGATCCCGTGGGCTACGCGGAAATCACGGGCTATCTGGACGAGCGGAAAGTGGCTTTCAACAAGTTTTTGGAAACGGTGCAGAGCTCGATCCTTCAGCGTCTGGAGCAAGCGGGCATCAGCTGCCGCATCAAGGCCCGGCTCAAGCACGTGTACAGCCTGTACCGGAAAATGTATGGCCAGAACCTGACGTTTTCCGAGATCTACGACATTTGCGCCGTGCGGGTCATTGTGCACGATATCGCCGACTGCTACAATGTGCTGGGGCTGATTCACGACATGTACCGGCCCGTGCCCGGGCGGTTTAAGGATTATATCAGCACACCCAAGCCGAACGGATACCAGTCGCTGCACACGGTGGTTATCGGACGCGAGGGCATTCCGTTTGAAGTGCAGATTCGCACGGAAGACATGGACCAAAGCGCAGAATACGGCATTGCAGCGCACTGGAAGTACAAGGACGGGCTGAGCGGCAAGCAGAAGGAAGAAGCCTTTGCGTGGGTGCGGCAGCTTTTGGAATCGCAGCAGGATTCCGATGCCGAGGACTTTATTAAAAACATCAAGGTGGATCTGTTTGCCGACGAGGTGTTTGTGTTTACACCGAAAGGCAATGTTATCAACCTGCCGCAGGGAGCCATTCCCATTGATTTTGCGTATGCCATTCACTCGGCGGTCGGCAACAGAATGACGGGCGCCAAGGTCAACGGAAGAATTGTGCCGATAGATTACACGCTGAAAAGCGGGGAAATTGTTGACATTATCACTTCCAAAACAACAAACGGCCCCAAGCGCGACTGGCTTAAAATGGTCAAGACGGCAGAGGCGCGCAACAAAATCAAGCAGTGGTTTAAAAAGGAGTGCCGCGAGGAAAACATCGAGCGGGGCCGCGCGGATTTGGAGCGCGAGCTGCGCACAGCGCTTTTATATGATGATTTTCAGAGTGAAGATGTGCAGACGGCTGTGCTTAAGCGTCTCAACTTCCCGTCTTTGGAGGAACTGTATGCTTCAATAGGGTACGGCGGCGTCATGGTGTCACGTGTCATCATCAAGGTCAAGGAGGAAGTGACGCGGCTCAACCGTGAAAAGCACGGCATTACAAAGCCCGTCGTGCAAAAGCCCAAGGCCGTCGGAGACACGGGGGTTATCGTGGAGGGGCTTGACAACTGCCTTGTCAAGTTCGCAAAATGCTGCACGCCGATTCCCGGAGACAGCATTGTGGGCTTTATTACGCGGGGCTACGGCATTTCCATTCACCGGACGGACTGTCCCAATGTGCTTGGAAGCATGAAAAAAGAGGAAGAAGCCGGCCGGTGGATCCGCACGGAGTGGGATTACAGCGAAAAGCACAAGTACCAGACGGGCCTTCGCATATATACACAGACGCGAGTGGGCATCCTGGCAGATGTCATCACGGTGTTCAGCAACGCAAAGGTCAATGTCAACGAGCTCAGTGCCCGTGACGATACGGAGGGGCACAGCATTTTATATATCACCGTGACGGTCAGCGGCCGGGAACAGCTGGAGTTTTTGATGAACCGGATCCGCAGATGTCCGGGGGTTGTTGACGTCAAACGAAATATCAACGAAACGGGGTCGGGAAAATGAGAGCAGTGGTCATCCGCGTGTCGCGTGCGGCGCTGACAGCCGACGGGGCAAGCCGCGGCGAAATGGGAAAAGGCCTTTTGGTGCTGCTTGGCGTCGGCGGCAGCGATACCCGCCGCGAAGCGACATATCTTGCGGAAAAATGCGCGGCACTGCGTATTTTTGAAGATGAGAACGGGAAAATGAACAAAAGCCTTGCCGATGTGGGCGGAAGCATGATGGTGGTGTCCAATTTCACTCTGTACGCCGACTGCTCGCGCGGCCGCCGGCCCGATTTTTTCCATGCGGCAAAGCCCGATATTGCGGTGCCGCTGTATGAGTTTTTCCTGGAGGAAATCCGGCGGCTTCAGGTCCCGTGCATTTCGGGGGTGTTCGGCGCAGACATGCAGATCGACCATGTCAACGACGGCCCTGTCACTTTGATCATGGATACCGATCAGATGCTGGGAAAGGGGAACGCGCAATGATCATCGAACATATACCGGTGGGGATGCTCCACACCAACTGCTATCTGCTGAAGGACGAAGCGACCGGTCTGCTGGCGGTGGTTGACCCCGGTGCGCAGACGGAAAAAATTGAAAAGCGCGTGGCAGAGCTTGGGGGAGAGCTGTCCCTGATTTTGCTGACTCACGGACATTTTGATCATGTGCTTGCGGCTCCCGCGCTGCAGCGTAAAACGGGAGCCCGGCTGTGGATTCACAAAGCGGACGAGCGTTTTCTCGCGCCGGAAGTTGCCGCGAAGCCGGGGTATATCCGGGAGGAATATACGGCGCCGCATGTGGACGGATACCTGGAAGACGGAATGGAAATTGACCTGGGGCAGAGCCGTTTTACGGTGTACAATACGCCGGGCCATTCGCGCGGCTCGTGTATTTTTATTTCGGATGACGTGATGTTCAGCGGTGACACGCTGTTTCATGAATGCTGCGGCCGGTGCGATTTGGAGGGGGGCAGCTTTGACGATATGCTCAGCTCGCTGCGGCGCATTGCCGAACTGCCCGGAAATTACCGGGTGCTGCCCGGGCATGACATTCCCACGTCCCTGGATTATGAACGCCGGAGCAATCCCTATATGAAGGAAGCCATGCGGCGATGAACTACTGCTTAAAAGGGCACGATCGGGTCACCGCCGTACAGGAAATGCTGCTCAGCCTTTTGCCCGACGAAGAGCACACTGGGGTGACCCGGTGTGAGCCGGGGCAGGATGTGCTGATATCGGAGGCGTATTTTGAGCCGGAAGCGGCAGTGTGCCGGACGGTTGTGCACCGGGGCGGCGCACAGTACACCGGCGTCAGCCGGGAGCCCTTTGCGGGAAGCGGCGACAGGCAGGGACGTGCACTGACGCATGCAGTCAAGGAAGCGGCCTACCGGGCGCTGCTTCCCTGTTTGGATCACAGGCCGGTATGGGGCAGTATGACGGGCGTCAAACCGGCAAAACCGGTGCGCATGGCAGTGCAGGAAGGCATGGGTGCCGAACAGGCGCCGCTGTTTCTGCACAGGCGGTATGAAGTGGAGCCAAGGCGCAGCCGTATGGCGGCGCAATGTGCGATGGAATCCATGAAATGCCTGCAAACAATAGGCAGTAAAGAAGTTCAGCTTTACGTGGGAATTCCCTTTTGTCCCGCCAAATGCCGTTATTGTTCTTTTGTGAGCAACGATGTGACGCGGTTCGGGCACCTGCTTGAGCCGTACCTTGAGGTGCTGCACGAGGAGATTGCCGCGGCGGGAAGCGCACTGTCGGAGGCAGGGGCTGTGGTGGGCAGCGTGTATGTCGGCGGAGGAACGCCGACGACGCTGTCGGCGCGGCAGCTGGACGCGCTTTTGCAGGCTTTGTATGAGGCGTTTGACCTTTCCGCCTGCCGGGAAATTACTGTGGAAGCCGGCCGGCCGGAAACCATTACGCCGGACAAAATGGCGGTGTGCGCACAGCGGGGCGTCAGCCGGGTCAGCGTCAACCCGCAGAGCATGCACGATGATGTGCTGCGCGGCGTGGGGCGCTTTCACACGGCTGCGGACATTGTCAGCGCCTATGAGACCGTGCGCGCTGCGGGCCGGTTTATCGTCAACATGGATCTGATTGCCGGCCTGCCCGGCGATGACAGCGAAGGACTGTTTGACAGCGTATGCCGGACGGCGGACCTGCAGCCGGAAAACATCACTCTGCACTGTCTGGCGCTCAAAAAGGGGTCGGCGCTGCGCTTTGGGCCCCGGGGCGTACTGGAGAGCGGGGAAGTGGATCGCTGCCACGAGGAGCTGGCGCGGCGCGGATATCGGTCGTATTACCTGTACCGGCAGAAATATATCGCCGGCGGGCTGGAAAATGTGGGTTTCTGCCGCGGGGAAACGGCGTCTTTTTACAATGTGTGCATGATGGAAGAGCTGTGCACTGTCGTGGCGCTGGGCGGCGGAGGCGTGACAAAGGCCTGCGATCGCACGGGACGCCAGATCCGGCGCGTATCAAACCCCAAGTACCCGCTGGAGTATATCCGGGAGCGCGGCAGGGTGGTGCAGCGAGCCCGGCATCTGGGGAAGATGATCTTTTGACGGGATTTCATTGCTATTTTGAAGCAACGGTGCTATAATTGCATATAATATTTTGACATCCTATTCAGCCCGAAAGGAGCAAAGAGCATGGAGCAGAAGATAAAGGACCTGCTGGAAAAGGTAAAGGCCACAGCGACCACGGCGGCGGAAGCAGCCGGAAAGGCAGCGGATGCGGCCTCCAAAAAAGCCGGCGAGCTGGCGGGGATTACCAAGCTTAACCTGCAGATTTTCGACCTCAACACCGATATCGAGCTGCTGTTTAAAGAGATCGGAAAATCGGTGTATCTGACGCACACCGGAGCGGAGATCGAGGCAGAGGAAATCGACGGGAAAATTGCGCAAATCGACGAGAAGTATGCAAAAATAGCAGAGCTCAAAGAGAATATTGCGAGCAGGAAGACGACCTGCCGCTGCCCCAACTGCGGCAAAGAGTGCGACAAAGGCGACGCCTTCTGCAGCTCGTGCGGCGCAACCCTGTAAAAGTCAACCGCTTGTAAGCAGAGGGAGGGTGGAGCAAATCCATCCTCCCCTTTCCCGTTGTGCGGTTTTTTCGCAAATGCAAAGGAGACAATATGTTTGCTTATGAAGAGTATGAGCGCAGCGCCTGCTATATCCGCAGCCGCATCGGCGATTTTAAGCCGGAGGTTCTGCTTGTTCTGGGGTCCGGGCTTGGGTATCTGGGCGACTGCGTAGAGAACGCGGTCAAAATCCCGTATGGCGAAATCCCGAACTTTGCCGTGTCGACGGCGCCGGATCACGCGGGACGGCTTGTTTTCGGAGAGCTTTCGGGCTGCCGCGTCATGGTGATGCAGGGGCGGATGCACATTTATGAGGGATACAGCGCCGAGAAGGCGGCTTATCCGGTGCGTGTTGCGCGTCTTTTGGGGGTGCACAGCATGCTGGTAACCAATGCCTGCGGCGCAATCAACACGGCATACTCGGTCGGGGATATCATGCTGATTTCCGACCATATCAGGCTGTTTGATCCGTGCCCGCTGATCGGGTGCAATATACCGCAGTTCGGGCCCAGGTTTTGCGATATGACCTATGCCTACACTCCGGCGTACAGGGAAATGGCCAGGCGGCAGGCGCAGCGGCTGGGAATGACGCTGAGAGAAGGCGTGTATTTCTATTTTACCGGCCCGCAGTTTGAAACGCCGGCGGAAATCCGGGCGGCACGTGTTTTGGGCGGCGATGCTGCCGGAATGTCGACCGTGCCGGAGGTGATTGCCGCAGCGCACTGCGGGATGAAAGTGCTGGGCTTTTCGCTGGTGACCAACATGTGCGCCGGTATAGAGGACAAAAAGCTGGACGGAGTGGATGTTGTTGCGGCGGCCGAGGCGTCAAAGGATACATTTTCGGCGCTGGTTTTGGCCTGCCTGCCGCATCTTGACGGAAAAGGAGAGTAAATGGATACATTATTTTCCGGTGCATGCGTATTGACCATGGAGCCGGGCAGCCCGGTACTTCGCAACGCGTTTGTCGGCGTGACGGACGGAAAAATCAGCTGCGTGGGTACGCAGCCGCCGGCTCAGGCCGCAAAAACGGTCATCCCCTGCGAAGGGAAGCTGCTGATGCCCGGGCTTGTCAACGCGCACACGCACACGGCGATGACCATTTTGCGCGGGTATGCCGATGACGATACGCTGCAGGACTGGCTGTTTAAAAAAGTGTTTCCGGTGGAGGCGCGCTTTACCCCGCGCACGGCGCGGGCGGGGGCGCTGCTGGCCATTGCGGAAATGCTGCGCTTCGGCGTCACGTCGCTGACCTGTATGGATCCGTTTATTCCGGACATTGCACAGGCCTGCCTGGAATCGGGCATCAATGCCAACATCGGAAACGGATATTTGTGCACGGACCCTGAGAAATATGACTTTGCGTCCGACGGGGTAACGCGCCAGAACATGGAGATGCTTCAGCGCTTTCACATGGCGGACAACGGGCGCATCCGTCTGGATGCGTCGGTCCATGCCGAATATACGAGCTTCGGCAGGGTGTGGAGCGATGCGGCGCGGTTTGCCCTGGACAACGGCCTGAATATGCACGTGCATTTGTCGGAAACCGAGCGCGAGCACAAAGAGTGCATTGAGCGCTGGGGCAAGACGCCGGCGGCGATCCTCGATGCGCACGGGCTGTTTGGCACGCGCACCACGGCGGCGCACGCCGTATGGGTTTCGGATGAAGATATGGAGCTGCTTGCGCGGCGCGGCGCGGCCGTGGCGCACAATCCGGCGAGCAATATGAAGCTGGGCAGCGGTGCGGCGCGCATTGCGGACATGCGGGCGAAAGGCCTGCACGTCGCGCTGGGGACCGACAGCGCGTGCTCGAGCAACGATTTGGATCTGTTTTGGGCGATGCGCCTTTGCCTGCTTCTGCAAAAAGGGCTGTCGCGCAACCCGGCCTGTGCCCCGGCAGAGCAGGCCGTGCGCTCGGCCACGCTGGACGGCGCATGGGCCCAGGGCCGGGATGGGGAATGCGGCATGGTGCGGCAGGGCATGTGGGCCGATCTGATCTTGCTGGATCTCGACGCCCCGCACCTGACGCCTGTGCACGACGTATATTCGCTTTTGTGCTACAGCGCGCGCGGCAGCGATGTGTGCCTGACCATGGTGCGCGGCAAAACGCTGTACCGCAGCGGCGAGTGGCTGACCATTGACTGGGAGCGGCTCAAGGCAGAGCTCAACGGCTTTGTCATGCCGCACGTTTTTGGCGCATAGTCTGGCGCAGAGGCACTTATTACGCAAAGAAAAGGTTGTGTTGTCTTTGAATGAAAAACGCGGCAGCAGCTTTATCGAAAGCACGGTTGTGCTGATGATAGCCAGCGTTGTGGTCAAGCTGATAGGAGCTTTTTTCTCTATCCCGCTGACCAACCTGTATGGTGCGGAAGGCACCGGCATTTTTAACGTAGCTTATTATATCTACACCTGCATGTTTACCATTTCGACGGCGGGCCTGCCCGTTGCGGTGTCCAGAATGGTGGCGTCGGCCAATACGCTGGGACGCGGCAGGGAAGTGCGGCGCATCGGAAAAATCGCCTTTGTGTCCTTTACATTTATCGGCCTGTTCTTTTCTTCGGTCATGTTTTTCGGCGTCGACGTATTCCTGGACCTGGCCGGCATGCAGGCGGCACGCTATTCCGTGCTGGCCATCGCTCCGTGCATCTTTTTTGTCGCTTTGGTTTCGGCTGTGCGCGGGTACTACCAGGGCCTTGCCAATATGGTGCCCACGGCTCTTTCCCAGGTCATTGAAGCGCTGGGAAAGCTGGTTGTCGGCCTGGGCCTCGCCTATTACCTGATGGGGCAGGGCTACAGCATTGACATTGTCGTGGCGGGCGCCATTGGAGGCGTCACCATCGGCACAGTGCTGGGGGCGCTGTACATTATCGGCGTGCGCCTGCGCGATATCCGCCGCGGCGACATTGCCGTGCGCCGGCTGAGCGAGGAGAGCCGGCCGGTCGGCGAACTGACGGGGGAGCTGTTCAAAATCGCAGTGCCCATCACCATCAGCGCGGGCGTTTTGAGTTTGACAAACCTGATTGACACGTTTGTCGTCGTGCGCCGGCTGCAGGAATCGGGCATGACCGAGCCGGCAGCTACGTATTTGTACGGTGCGTACGGCATGTCGGTGAAGTTTTTCAACCTCCCGCAGACCGTTATCGTGGGAATCGGCGTCAGTATTATCCCGGCCATCAGCGCCGCACTGGCGCGCCGCAGCAGAGAGCAGGCGTCGCGCCTGACCGAGAGCGCATTCCGGCTGACGGCGCTTCTGGCGCTGCCCTGTGCCGTGGGGCTTGCGGTGCTGCCGCAGCCCATAATGGATTTGCTGTATTACAACCAGCCCGAAGATGTGGCGGTAGCCGCGCCGACCCTGACGCTTTTGGGCCCGGCGGTGATATTTGTCGCCATGACCAGCGTGACAAACGCCATTCTGCAGGCGCAGGGCAAAGAAAAAATGCCGGTGGTTTCCATGCTCCTGGGCGGGATTGTCAAGCTGATTACCAATTACACCCTGGTCGGCATCGCGACCATCAACATTTACGGCGCGCCGGTCGGCACCAGCCTGTGCTACGGCACCATTACGGTGCTCAACCTCATATTTATCCGGCGCAACGGCATACCGTTTTCCTTTGTGCGGACCTTTGCCAAGCCGGCGCTGTCGGCAGGCGTTATGGGGGTCTTTGCGTATCTGATGTACCCGCCGCTGTCGGGCATGATCGGAAGCAAACTGGGTGTTTTGGCGGTAATCGCGCTTGCGGCCGTGCTGTACCTGCTGATGCTCGCGGCAACCAAAGCGCTGCCGAAAGAAGACGTGCTGATGCTTCCAAAAGGTGAAAAAATTGCCAAAATCCTGAAACTTAAATAAAATCGTGGAAAAAAATCGTGTTTTTTACTTGAAAAAGGGGTGAACTTATGGTAGATTTTAAAGAAAAAGAAAGCTACCGTTTTGAAGATCTGCTTCAGATTATGGAAATCCTGCGTGGAGAAAACGGCTGTCCGTGGGACAGGGAGCAGACGCATGCGAGCATTCGGCGCAACTTTATCGAAGAAGTCTATGAAGCGTGTGAAGCCATAGACAATGAAGACAATACCCTGTTGTGCGAAGAGTTGGGCGATGTGCTTTTGCAGGTGGTATTCCATGCACATATGGCGCAGAGCGAGGGCGCTTTCACTCTGGATGATGTATGTGACGGCGTTTGCAAAAAGCTGATTTTGCGGCATCCGCACATTTTCGGCAGCGTACAGGTGTCTGGCTCGGCTCAGGTGCTGGAAAACTGGGAAGAAATAAAGAAGAAGGAAAAAAACCAAAAGAGCACGGCACAAGCCATGGATCAGGTGGCGAAAACGCTTCCGGCGCTGATTTACGCCGAAAAAATCCAGAAGAAGGCGCGTAAGGCAGGGTTCGACTGGCCGGATGTTTCCGGGGCACTTGACAAGGTTTCGGAAGAAACCAAAGAGCTTGCCGGGGCTTTGCGCGACGGAAGCGGCGCCTATGAGGAACTGGGAGATTTGCTGTTTGCAGTGGTCAATGTGGCGCGCTTTGCCGGGGTCGATCCGGAAAAGGCGCTGGCTGACGCGGCGGCAAAGTTTGCCCGGCGTTTTTCCCAGGTGGAACAAATGGCCGGAGAAGCACTTTCGGAAATGTCCCTTGAACAGATGGACAAGCTGTGGGATCGTGTAAAAGAGCAGGAACGGCAATAAAATTTGTTCCGGAATGAAAAGATCCGGACGGGATCCGAATACTATAGAAAACCGACTAGGAGGATATGTAGCATGAACAAAACCGAATTGATTGCGGCCATTGCCGAAAAAGCCGAGCTGTCCAAGAAAGATTCCGAGAAGGCGCTGAACGCAGTGGTCAGCGCGATTACCGGGGAGCTTGCGCAGGGTGGGAAAGTCCAGCTGATTGGCTTTGGCTCTTTTGAAGTGAAGAAACGCGCCGAGCGCGTGGGCCGCAATCCCAAAACCAAAGAGGCCATTTCGATTCCGGCCAGCACCTACCCCGTGTTTAAGGCGGGCAAGGCGCTGAAGGATGAAGTTGCAAAATAAGATTTTTTAGTGATATCAGGGGAAAGTCCGGCAATGCCGGGCTTTTTCTTGCGGCACATGCAGGCGTGCAGCGAAAGTCTGCAGGGGAGAAATTATGCGTCTTGATAAATATCTGAAAGTAGCGCGCCTAATCAAACGGCGCACCGTGGCCAACGATGCCTGCGACACGCAGCGCGTCATGGTCAATGGCCGCGAAGCCAAGGCATCGTACCAGGTCAAGGTGGGGGACGAAATCGAAGTGGCGTTCGGGACCCGCCGTGTGCGGGTACGCGTTTTGGCGGTGCCGGAGCACGCGGCAAAGCAGGATGCGCAGCTGATGTACGAAGAAATTGAATAGAAGAGGGCTTTCCGTATTGCGCGGAAAGCCCTTTTGCATACGGCGAAGCGTCGGCGCATAGACATATACCGATTTTAAAAGACGGGAGGGTCAGCTATGGCAGAAGACTTTCGCCGCGGCGAAGCGATGCACAATGTGATTCTGGAAGGGCGTGAACGGCTCAGCATATCGGGGGTTACCGAGGTTTTGAGCTTTGACGAGCAGGAGGTTGCGCTGGAAACGGCCCGCGGTCTGCTGACGGTGACGGGAAGCGGGCTGCACGTGGAAAAACTCAGCCTGGATATCGGCGAACTTTCGCTGCAGGGCCTGGTCGACGGGCTTGTGTACACCGATGAGCAGCGCCGCCGCGGCGGATTTTGGTCTCGGCTTTTCTAGTCATGGAAGTGTATCTGGCTGAACAGACCAGAAACTTTATAAGCGCCGCCGTATTGGGCCTTTGCCTCGGCGGCGTTTATGATGTTCTGCGCTGTGTGCGCGCCCTGAGCGGCGGCGGGCGGTGGGCAACCGCCCTGTGTGATTTCCTGTATGCCTTTGTGTGCACATTTTCTTATTTTCTGTTTTCGCTTGCAGCGTGCGGCGGTGAGCTTCGCCTGTATACGGCGCTGGGAGCGGCTCTTGCCATGTTTCTGTACTTTGCAGGCCTTTCTCCCTTTGTCACAGGGCTCTTAATGCCGCCGGTGCGGCTGATCCGGCGAGCGGTGTGCGCGCTGAAACGGGCGGCAGGCCGCGTGCTCAGCCGGGCGGCGCGGCACGTGCGGATCTGGTACGGATTGAAGAAAGATTAGGTAATTTAATAATTAGCCTATCAAAATATCATTGACTTACCGCACTGAAAAACGGTATAATGAGCCTCGTAGACTGCCGGAATGGTAACACCGGCAAAACAAGAGGAGAAACACATGATTAGAATTGTAACAGACAGCACAAGCGACCTGCCTTTGGAGGAATGCCGGAAACGGGGCATTGAGCAGGTTGCGCTTTCGGTACACTTTGGCAGCGAAAGCTTTCGTGACGGAGTGGACATTACGCACGCGGAGTTTTACCGCCGTCTTTCGGCGGCGGAGGAGCTGCCGACGACCTCACAGCTCAACCCGGACGATCTGGTAAAGGTTTTTGAAAAGTACCGGGCGCAGGGCGACGAAGTCGTGGGGATTTTCTTGTCATCCGATTTAAGCGGGACCTACCAGTCTGCGTGCATTGCGCGGGATATGGCGGGAGGCGAGGGGATCTGGCTTGTCGACTCGCGCAGCGTGACGTTTGGTCTGGGGCTTCTGGTGATGTATGCGGCAGTGCTGCGTGACGGCGGCATGGGCGCGCAGGAGCTTGCCGCAGAGCTGGAGGAATGCACCCAAAGGCTTCGCATCCTGGCTGTTGTGGACACGCTGAAATATCTCAAGATGGGCGGCAGGATCTCGTCGGCCGCGGCAATGGTCGGGGGCATTTTGGGAGTTTCGCCCATCATTACCGTGGAAGACGGAAAAGTGGAGGCGGCGGGTAAAACCCGGGGCCGCAAAGCGGCTTTCCGCTGGATGGAACAGAAAATGCAGGAGCAGGGCGTGGACGAAACGCTGCCGGTGGCTTTTGGGCACACAAACTGCGCGGAAGCGATGAACGAGTGTATGGAGCACTTTTCCGCCCTGAGGGAAAAAGCTCCCTTTGTGCTGACGGGAAGCATCGGAAGCGTCGTGGGGACACATGCCGGCCCGGGAGCGGCGGGGGTTGCATATTTTACAAAAAAGCAGCCTTGATTTGCCGCTGACACATTGACTTTTTCACTGAGTAGGGTATAATAAAAAGAAAGCATCTTCTGAAATACGGTTTTGCTGCGAAACTGGCGTGGAGCAAACCTTGAAAAGGCGCAGGCTGCGGCCCGCGCTTTGGCGAAATGAGGAACCGATGAAAAGAAAAAAACGGGTTGGCCTGGCCACCAAAATTTTTGTTGCGGCGTTTTCGGTGTACGCTGCGTTTACGCTTGTCTCCCTTCAAATTCGAATCGGCAGCAAAGAGGAGGAGCAGAAGCTTCTCGAGGCGCAGGTGGAAGAACAAAGCCTGCGCAATGCCGAAATAGAGGCTCTTTTAAACAGCGAGGAGAATGACGAATACATTGCCCGCATCGCGCGCGACAAGCTGGGCTATGTCCTTCCGGGCGAGCGTGTGTTTGTCGACATCTCCAGCAAATAAACGTTTCAGGAGGAAGACACAGGTACATGGAGTTACAGGTGGGCTCAATTTACGAGGGCAAGGTTACCGGAATCACCAAGTTCGGCGCGTTTGTTTCACTGCCCGGCGGAAAGTCGGGAATGGTACATATTTCTGAGGTGGCCAACGCGTACGTCGACGACATCCACAATTACCTGACCGAGGGACAGACCGTGACCGTAAAGCTGATAGGCATCGATCAGATGAACCGGATCAACCTGTCGGTGAAGAAGGCTGTGGTCGAACAGCCGGCTCATGCAGCTCCGCCTCTCCCTCCGCCGGTGCGCAGCACGCTGCAGAAGTCTGATGACAGTTCGTTTGAAGACAAGCTGCGTCAGTTTATGCAGGCAAGTGAAAGCAAAATGTCCGATTTGAGGGCCGGCGCCGACAAACGCGGTGGGCGCCGCCGCGGAAGATAAGACAAGGCGCAGCCGTCAGGCTGCGCTTTTTTCTGCCGCCGGTGCAAAAAAAGGCGCCTGCATGCAGCAGGCGCAAGGCTTGGGTTGTGGGGATAAAGATATGAACGGGTGCTGCGAAGGAGAGCTCTGGTTTCAGGGCTGCCCTTCGTATTTACCATAGCACAGGAAGGGTAAAAAACCAGTCGAAATACGGTGCGTGCCGAAAAAAACGGAGGAAGGGAAAGTATGCGCATCATCAACGGAAAGCTTTTGACCATGGAAGGCCAGTGTTTTGAAAACGGGTATATCGACTTTGAAAACGGCGTCATCACGGCGTTTGGGGAAGCACAGGGCGCGCCGGCATACAGCGGCGAAGTGCTGGACGCCGAAGGCGGCGTGATCATGCCCGGTATGATAGACGCCCATACCCATATCGGCATCAGCGAGGAATCTGTGCGCGCAGAGGGTGAGGACTGCAACGAGATCACCGATCCGGTGACGCCGCAGCTGCGCGCCATAGACGGCATCTATCCGTGCGAGCCGGCTTTCCGGCGCGCTGTGGAGGCCGGCATTACGGCGGCTGTCATAGGACCGGGCAGCGCAAACGTCATCGGCGGGCAGATGTGCGCCGTCAAGCTGACGGGCGAGCGCATCGACGATATGATTGTCAAAGCGCCGTGCGCCATGAAAATGGCACTGGGCGAAAACCCCAAGCTTTGTTACGGCCCGCAGAACAAAACACCGCAGACCCGGATGGCCAGCGCATCGCTTTTGCGGGAAGCGCTGATTAAGACCCAAAGGTATATGCGCAGGCTGGAGAAAAACCCCGAAGATACGCCGTACGACGCCAAGTGCGAGGCGCTGATTCCGGTGGTGAAGGGAGAGCTTGCCGCGCACATACACTGCCATCGCTCGGACGATATCCTGACGGCCATTCGCATTGCCGGGGAGTTCGGGCTGCGGTACAATCTCATCCATGCGACAGACGGCGCATCCTGCGCCGGGTACATCCGGGAAACCGGCGTGATTCCCGTGGTGGGGCCGATTTTGTCGGCCAGCGGAAAGCCGGAAACGGTGAACAGGAGCTACGCCACGGCCGGCATATTGGAAAAGGCCGGCGTGGAAGTGGCTCTGACGACCGATCATCCCGTCGGGCCGCTGGAGCTGCTTCCCGTCAGCGCCGCTCTGTGTGTGCGCGAAGGGCTGAGTATGGAAGGCGGATTGCGGGGCGTGACGGTCAACGCGGCAAAGGCAGCGGGCATATATGACAAAACCGGCTCGTTCAAAGTGGGAAAGGATGCGGACATCGCCGTGTTCAGCGGCCATCCGTTTGAATTCCTGACAAAAACCCGCGCAGTGTTTATCGGGGGCCGCCGCGTAAAATAGCGCTTTGCATCGGCGGATAAGTTTACAAAATATGCTGGTTTTTGCCGCTGAAGTGTGGTATCATAGAGAAAAGCGGCGGAGCTTTTTCCGCCGCTTTCGCAAACAAAGGAAAGGAGAGTCGTTTTTATGACTATTCGTTTTACCGAGAGAAAGGTAACCGTTTCGGACGACCTCAAAGCGTATGCCACCAAAAAGTGCGAAAAGCTGGATCGCTATTTCGACCGTGATTCTGCGGCTTTTATCACCTTCAGCATCGAGCGCGGCCGGCACACGGCTGAAATTACCGTGCAGCACGCCGGCATGTATTTCCGCGCGCAGGAGCAGACGGGGGATATGTATGCGTCGATTGACGGCGCAGTTTCGAGCATAGAGCGCCAGATCCTTAAGAACAAGACCCGACTGGAAAAACGCCTGCGTCAGGGCGCGTTTGAAAAGAGCGCGGCAGCTGACGATGTGGTGGAGGAGAGCGAGTTTGATTTGGTGCGCGTCAAACCGGTCAACGTCAAGCCCATGACGGTGGATGAGGCCATCCTTCAGATGAACCTGCTGGGCCATGAGTTTTTCTTCTTCAGCAACATGGAGGAGAAGGAAAAACCCTGCGTGGTGTATAAGCGGAAAAACGGCGGCTATGGCATGCTGGTGGCCGGCGAATAAAATATAGAATCAAGGCGGCGGCTTTCGGGCCGCCGTTTTTTGCTGCAGCAAAAAACCTTGCAAAAACAGGCAAAATGCGGCATAATAAAGCCTGTGTCCATGCTGTATATAAAACTTTCCGGAGGATGTTGATGCATGTCATTTCAATTCAGCGTGCCCTGTCTGATGGGTGTTGAAGGGCTTGTGGCCGATGAGCTCCGTTTCCAGCACTTTGAGGGCGTTGCTGCGGAAAATGGGCGCGTGCTGTTCAGCGGGGATTTTTCCGAATGTGCGCGGGCGAATGTCGTGCTGCGCTGCGGAGAGCGTGTGCTGCTGCGCATCGGCGCGTTTCATGCGGAGACCTTTGACCAGCTGTTTGAAGGGGTCCGCGCCTTGCCGTGGGAGCAGTTTATAGGAAAAGACAACGCTTTCCCGGTCAAGGGGCACAGCCTCCAGTCCCGGCTGTTCAGCGTTCCGGACTGCCAGAAGATCATCAAGAAAGCTGTGGTGCGCAGGCTGGAAAAAGCGTATGGGCAGACATGGTTTGAGGAAAGCGGTGCGCGGTGCCAGATACAGTTTTCGCTCAGCCATGACCTGTGCGAGGTTTCGCTGGACACCACGGGCGCGGCGCTTTACAAGCGCGGCTATAAGCTCGAGGCCCCGGAAGCCACGCTGCGTGAAACGCTGGCGGCCGCTATGGTCAAGCTGTCGCGCTACCGCGGGCGCGGGGAGTTTCTTGATCCTTTCTGCGGCGCGGGCACTATCGCGATTGAAGCGGCGATGGCCGCAAACCACATTGCACCGGGCGCCCGGCGCGCGTTTGATGCAGAGCAGTGGCACTGCGTGCCCAAAGGGGTATTTTCCGCGGCGCGGGAGCAGGCGATCTCGTCAGAAAAGCATGAAAAACTGTGCATTCACGCCTCGGATATTTCCGCGCAGGCCGTGGAGCTGACACGCGAAAATGCGCGGCGGGCCGGCGTGGAGCAGTGCATGCAGATTGAGCGTGCCGACGCACTGAAACTGTCTTACGAGCAGCGGGAAGGGATTTTAATGACCAACCCGCCGTACGGGGTCCGGCTTCTGGATGTCGAGCAGGCCCGGGCCATTTACAGGCAGCTGGGCAAACTGACACGCGGCGCGCAAAAGCTAAAACAATATATTCTCACCTCAGATGAGAGCTTTGAACAGCTGTATGGGCGTCCCTGCGACAAAAAGCGCAAGCTGTACAACGGCATGCTTAAATGCGGGTTGTACATGTACTTTAAACAGCCGTAAAGGGTAGGGCAGATATGGAGCAGAGTAAGCATATTTTCATTGTAAACCCTGCGGCGGGCTCCCGTGACCGCACAACGGAAATTGCCGGTGCGATTCGCGCGGCGACGCGCAGGGCGCCGGTCGACTATGAGATTCTCATTACGGAGGCTCCGCACCATGCGGCAGAGCTGGTAAAGCGTGCGTCAGAACAATACCCCGGCCGTGAGCTGCGTTTTTACGCGTGCGGGGGAGACGGCACGCTGAAAGAGGTGGCCGAAGGCTGCCTGCGCCGTCCCAATACGGCGTTTACCCACTACCCTGCGGGGACAGGCAACGATTTCATTAAAATTTTCGGGGCGGAAAGCGAGCGCTTCCGGGATTTGGAACAGCTGATGCAGGGGGAGATCATCGATCTGGATGCCATTGAGTCGGACTGCGGCCTTGCGCTGAACGTGCTCAGTGTAGGCGTGGATGCGCGGGTCGCCCGGAGCATGAAAAAATACAAGCGGCTTCCGCTTATGGGCAGTCAGGGGCCGTATCTGGTGGCCACTGCGGAGGAAGTCGTAAAAGGACTTGTGCGCCCTTACGGGGTGTCGGTTGACGGCGTGAGCTATGACGGCCGCTACACTCTGATCCTGGTGCTCAACGGCCACTGTTACGGCGGGGGCTTTACTCCGGTGCCGGAATCCGATCCGCAGGACGGGCTGCTGAACGTTCTGCTGGTGCACGCGGTCAGCCGTATGACGGCGGCCAAGGTCATCAGTGCGTATAAAACGGGCTTTTATCGCGACTACCCGCAATATATCACCGCGCTTTCGGCCCGGGAGCTGACCATTTTTTCTCCCGACCCGTCAAAACCCATGGACATCAATCTGGACGGCGAGATTGTACGCTCTTTGCACATCAGCATGCGTGCCGCCGAAAGGCAGATGCGTGTGATTGTGCCCCGGGGCGTGCGCCCGGAAAAGGGTGCGGCACGTTCCAGACGCGGACTATAGTACAGGAAAACGGCGCTTCCGCTTCGTCGGAGGCCGCCGTTTTTTCACTTTAACAATTTTTTTAAAAATTTTTCCGCCAAGGGGCTTGCAAAATTTTCAGACTATGCTATCATAGTATCTGTTGTTAGCACTCGTGCAGATTGAGTGCTAAATCTAAGAAGATGAGAGGTTTTGATTATGAAACTTGTACCGTTACAGGACAGAGTGGTCGTCAAGAT